>JAOZLN010000035.1:0-6135 GCA_029934845.1 Candidatus Sabulitectum sp. | reverse complement strand
TGATGACTTTGCTCAGTAGTAAAATGTTTAATGAGAGCTGGAGAATATTCTCCGGTGTAGAAAATAGATACGAAGTAACAAAGAAACCTAGTTACGAGGAGGTTCAAATGAACACATTTTCAGGAAAAGGGAGGGTTGGCTTACTGGCCGTCTTCGCTGTTCTCCTGATGCCGCTCCTCGGTATTGGCACGGCTTCAGCAATTGAGGTGAACGATCAGGTGACAGTGCTGGTACCTGATCTTCAGCAGTTCACACAGGGACCAGCTGAACAAATGTTCACCTGTCGTGCCATTACCGACCATGCTATCTGGCTGGTTCAGAACACCAGTGCAGTTAACGGTCAGGGCGGATATCCGGATACAACCTTTGTCCCCAAAGTTGTCTGGGGCCCCAGCCTGACAGACAACATGGTAGCATCAGACGATTTCGATGCTCTTACAGCATCGTTCGAGAGTGATGTATGGGGAACCGTTACAGCAGATTATGGAGTGCCTACAGACATAAACAACGACGGTAAAGTTGTTATTATCATGGCATCGATCCCCACCAAGTTTGATGCTGGTGGAGGAACAAACTCTGCCCGTAACACCATGTACTATGTCGATCCCGCTTTTAACGAGATCGAGGGCGTAGCCATGGAAGTTTTCTATCTGAACATTCATCCATGGAGTACCGCCCCTGCAGCAATGCCAGGCGCAGTCGAAATGAGAAAGTTCAGTCTGGCCAATGGCCTTGCGACCCTCAGCCTTCAGTCTCTTCAGGATGACGAAGAACCATGGCTGATCCGCGGGCTTGCCCAGGTAATGCAGTACAGAGTATTTGGATTTACTCAGACTGCCGTTGGAAGCCATGGTATTTACGAGCTTATGAAGGAATTCAGGAAAGCTCCCTATATCGAGCTTACAAGCGTTACCGCTGGTAGTGGTAAAGTTGATTATGCTCCTGGTAGAGGCCAGCAGTTCCTCTGGTTAATGTATCTTGCTCAGCGTGAAGGTGACAGTATTATCACCACAGTGGCACAGGATGCAGATAACAGCGGAATGCTTTCTATTGCTCTTGCAATAGACCCATCAGCTGATGTAGAAACAGCAGTGGCCGATGTTATCGTCCCTCTGTATTTCGACTGGATGGTTTGCAACCTGCACAACGATTTCCGCAGTGACTTCGGCGACGGAATCTATATGTATGATTTCCTTGCAGGAACAACTCAGGAAGAATGGGCTCATGCAGGTATGAGCTCGGCATTTACAGGTACTTTTAACTCTTTCCCTATGGAGGGATGGGTTGCCGCTGCTGGGGCTGCTCTGAAGGGGCCAGCCTGGGCAACGCAGTACTGCCGTTTCCAGGACTATGATCAGGACTGGGTAACACATCTGAATGGTCAGTACACAGACGGCAGAGGTGCTAACGGTGCTCTCAATTCCAGATGGGAAGCCGTTGTAGTTACTTGTGATAACGAAGCAGGAGAGTTCATTTCTGTCGAACCTTTGACATTCGATGAGCTTTACAACACTTCATTCACAATTACCGGTGCCAACACCTACCTTGTTATTACAAATAACAATCCAGGTGGTGCTGCAGGTATGAGGTACTACATCTCTAACGATGAGACAGTACCCGAAACTGAAACTGCTCTTCATCAGAACAGTTTGATCTCTCAGTACATCACTGCATACACTGCTCTTGTTAATACCGATAACGACGAGCTTGAGGGATACGACTGGGTCGGCCCTATTTTCAAGGCCGAGCATCTTCAGACAGATTCTGTTCTGAATATGAAGATGGTCAACTTCTACGGTGATGTATGGACTGGTATTTTCACTGCATGGGCAAGTGGAAACTATGAAATAGCCTTTACCGGCTACGACAGTACAGGACATGCTGTTGAAGCTCTCAGAGAGGTTGCTGTGGGCTTTGCCGACACTGATCTTACTCTTGAGATCGTTAACATCCGTCTTGATGTCCCCAAAGGCGGAGCACCAAGTGGAAGCATGATCACACTTGCACAGACCGGTACACTGGGTCTTGCAATTGAATCCAGCGCTTCCATACAGAATGTTCGCGGCCGCATGACTGGAATTATTGCCGGACCGGTATCAATTCCAGCGGTTACCGGTACACTTTCTTTCGCAAGCACAACAAACGCCGCTTCCGTGTATCGCTACACGAATCAGGGCTGGGTAATGCTTGACAGCTGGTTGCAGGGTGGACAGATATCCGCTACAGTTGAAGAGGGTGGAATTTACGCACTGGGCGAGGGAATCGGTGTTTTCGCACCAGAGATCCCGGCACAGCTCGTTCTTGGCGGCAATGCTCCTAATCCATTCTCTGCACAGACAGCAATAAGCTTCGGCCTTCCTGTCAGCGGAAATGTAAGGGTGAATGTCTTTGACATGACCGGTCGCCTTGTAACAACTATTGCCAACGAAGAGATGGCAGCGGCAAATCACACTATCGTCTGGGACGGAACTGATTCCAACGGTTTGACAGTCGGCGCAGGAGTTTACTTCTGCCGACTTGAGACCGCAGGTCAGGTTCTTACTCAGAAGATGCTTAAAGTACAGTAAGGGGGGAGATAATAATGAAAAGAATCAACACGATGATCCTTGTTGCAGTAGCAGCCTCCCTTATCCTGGTTGCAGGATGTTACGACAATGTGACAGAGTATCCTGAAGTTGAGGGATACATGGGCTTTATCAATGCTGGCTGGGCTGCATTTGAGGCTGGAGATTACGAAACAGCCATGGATAATTTCCAGTGGGCCCTTGAAATGGATACCTCCAGACCCGAGGCCTACCATGGCGCAGGCTGGACTTCAATACTGCTTCCTGACTACTGGGTAATCGGAGAACAGTATGACTACATGACTGTTCAGCATGACGGTGGAACATGGCCTGTGGAGCTTTTCACTGAAACACTCACACAGGATATTGACTGGACCGTTTTCGAATGCGTTAATCCAGTGCTTACCGACAATGACATAATGGTTATTGGAGCCTGGGGAGACAGTCTTCTTGTTGTAGAGGGTGATACTCTGGTACCACACTTTACAGCAAGTGATTCTGTCTGGGTCGTTGATAATATTATTATCGGTGACTGGCTTTACGACCAGTATTCCAACATCAGGTTCCAGTACACATTCGAGATCTCAGATCCCGCAGTGAAGTCATTGTTTACTGCTGCTAACGGTTTCTCACTTACTAACAGTAGTGTAGACTCCATAGTTAACGGTACTGCTGCCAGCACCATCTACCTCAGTGTTCCACTTGTAGATGTGCAGGTAGGAACCGATCACTACATGACCTGGTGTATGTACGAGAATGCAATGACATACGAGTATGCAACCTACGAACCTGCAGGCGGCCAGACGGTCTTTGCCTCAGACGCAGTGGCTGCATACGGTATTCTTCAGGACGCCAGAGGCGATAATGGTGACTTGTACTTCGGAGTTGCAACACTTCTCGGCCTTGCCGAAGAAGGAGAATATTCTTTCAGTCACTATGAAGGAATTACCAGTTTGAAGCTCAAAGGTATGGCAGCAGCCATGGCCTTTAGAACTCAGAACTTCAGACCTGCACTCGGTATCTGCCAGCAGGCAGGATTTGGATTAGACATTGAAGTGTCTGATTATGATTTCCTGATCAAGCTTATGCAGGCTATCGAATTGATGCTGATCTAGCGTATAGATCTATCAGTAAAGAGGCCGCCGGTTCTTCCGGCGGCCTTTTTACTTACATGCAAAACTTCTCTTTCTGTAAAAAATTCGTGTAACGGGCTACCAATTTCAGGGAAAGCACGATCATTAATTGGAATGGCAGCCTGCCTGGTGTTGATTCTTCCATTGTGCTTTTAACCTATGACAGTAGCTGCTGGAAATAACTGTTGTGTTCAGCGGCACTACCGAAGGTATAGAATGAGTTCGGGTTGGAACAGCAGCTACTCTGTTGAGTGCTTGTTCCGCGATTAACATTATTTTACGGGCTGAAATTTCAAGAAAAATTGAAATCGGTACACAATTGACAGTTGCTTACGGTGTACTTACAATATACATATGATTAAATTTGAGTGGGATGTAGAAAAAAACAAGTTGAATACCTTGAAGCATAGGGTAACATTCAAGGAAGCTGCCAGTGTGTTTATGGATGGGTTTGCTCGTGTAATACCCGACCCTGATCATTCTACACAAGAAGATAGATTTATTTTGTTAGGGATGTCGATCGACTCAAAAATATTGCTCGTGTGTCATTGCTACAGGGAGAATGCAAATATAATTCGAATTGTTTCTGCAAGAAAAGCAAATAAGCGAGAAGAAAAACAATACGGAGGATTCAAATGAGAGAGCACTATGACTTTTCAGACTCAATAGAAAACCCATATTTTAAAGATTTAAAGAAAAGCATTACAATAAGACTTGGTATTGATGTTGTTAAATACTTTAAGACAATGGCAAAAGAAACAGGAATTCCATACCAAAGTCTTATAAATATGTACCTTCGAGACTGCGTACAACATGAAAGAAAATTAGAATTGAAATGGGGATCGTAACAGGGAGCAGAACCATCCAATGCAGTAGTACAGCGGCTTCATTACCAATAAACAGGCTTACACTGTCTACTGATTTGAAGCGTTGGTGTTCCCGCAAGATCAGGTGATACATAAGTATGTTCCTGCTGACCAGCGTACAAGCAGATTGTCCGCAGTATCCGGAGGGCTATGACGCTGGACACCCTGCAGGTAGTTACGCCACATACTTCAGATAGGCGCAGCGTTAAACTTTCAGCTGGGCATTTATTTACCGCAGACCTGCTGATTCTGTTCCGCATGAAAGTTCATGAATTAACATAACCGCTTCGGAATCACGACCACCCCTGTAAATCTCTTTCCTGAAGTTACCTCGGTCAGGGAAGATCAGGTTCATCAATTGCAAATATGTCCATGTTCCAGTTACCTGACAAGCGGTCAGAGCTGAAAGCAATCCAGTTAGCCCTTGGATTCCATGCGGGGTACTGGTCTATGGCAGGATCATCGGTGAGTTGAATAAGGGTATCGCTGTCTACATTTGCCAGATAAATCTCGTAATTGCCGGTTCTATCAGAAGAGAAAGCTACCCACTGATCGTCAGGACCCCATGTGGGGTGAATATCATCAGCAGAATTTTGTGCCAGCACTTTTGAATTACTGCCGTCGGGGTGTGCTATCATTATGTCCCAGTCATCTGAAGCAGAAGCTCTGTGCTGGAATAGAACCCAGGTGCCGGTTTCAGGGCTGTAGGAGGGTCGAAGAATGTCTCCATCGGGAAAACCCTGGAGCAGAGCAGGAGTTTCCAGTGAGTCAGGTGTGTGCGTGTAGGAGATCTGATAAAGCCGCCAGTCACCGGTGACCTGACAACAGTAAAGAATGCTGTCTCCTGCCACATTGTAAGTTGGAAAGGCGTTTAGAAGACTGTCTTGTATGTGAATGGTGACATATGTATCGTTGCCTGCAATTGATCTTATCTGGCTTCGAAGACTGTCGGCGTTAAGGGCTGTGTAAACAATTCTTCCATTACTGGCGTTCCAGGCTCCCAGAGGACCCATGAATTCGTCCATGCCGGTAAAAGTTCGTTCAGCCGGAGCGTTCAGCCCGTCGGTTCCGAACAGCCTGGTAGAGCCATCGGCGAAAGTAGAGAAGAAAAGAATGTCACCGTAGGGGGACCACGACAAAGCTGTGTCAGCGTAGATGCCTGAAAGCCAGAGAATGCTGCCGTCAGGCCATACCTCATCTTCCTCAGGGCTGTAACAGGAAGCCATAAGAAGGGTTGCTGCAAGAAGAGTAAAAACTGTTTTCTTCATTATTTATCCTGTTCCAGGTTATCCAATGGTTTGATGTCGGCTCCAAGATCGTTCAATCGCTGAACTATATTCTCGTAACCCCTTTCAATTTGATGCACGTTGTGAATGACACTTTCCCCAGTTGCACAAAGAGCTGCTGTGAGAAGAGCCATTCCAGCTCTTATATCCGGGCTTGACACTTCTGTTCCAACAAGCTTTGAAGGGCCTGAAACCACAACCCTGTGCGGGTCACACAGAATCAAAGCAGCTCCCATAGCTGCAAGCTTGTCTACAAAGAACATTCTGGATTCAAACATTTTTTCGA
>JAOZLN010000251.1 GCA_029934845.1 Candidatus Sabulitectum sp. | reverse complement strand
CTATTTTCTTGTTCTTCAGAGTGGTGGAGGTATCACAGCAGGCAGGTTTACCAGTCTGTGATTTGTTCTGCTATGTGACATGGCCGGCTGTATCAGTTAAATTGAGTGCAACAGGAGGTGGAAATTGATTCATAGAGGGGTCGTACAGGAACTAGAGGACGGTAATGCAAAGATTGCCGTAGGTGGAGGTCAGGGTTGCAATGCATGTGCTTCGAAAGAAAGCTGTGTTTCCGTAACAGGAACAAGACCTGAAGAGAAGATCATTGTTACCGAGAATGTACTTGATGTTTCTGTTGGAGATATAGTTGAGCTTGAACTGCCGGTGATGATCACCATGAAGATTATTTTCATTACATTTATTCTGCCTGTAGTGCTGCTGATAGCGGGCTACTTCATAATGCTCGAAGGAGGGCCGGGCCAGGGGGCTATTGGGGCAGTGGCCGGTCTTGTGGCTGGTATGGCGCTTGCCATCTCTATGAATCGATCAATGGGAAAGAAGGCGTCATACAAAATGAGAATGACAAGAATTCTAGCGAAATGCACCGAGGGAGACGCATAATGAAGAAACTGGTTCAGAGAGCTGTTGAAATGCTTAAAGACATGGGAGTTGACTACGGTGATGTCAGAGCAGAGTTGATTAGAACTGAGAACACGGATTTCCGAAATGCCAGGCTTGATGACTGCCGCACAGTGGAAACAGAAGGAGTTGGCATAAGGGTTTTGATAAATGGGTGCTGGGGATTTGCCGCATGTACAGGTCTGGTAAAAGACGATGTTGATTCGGCAGTGGCCAGAGCTGTTGATGTTGCCAGGGCTGCCGGAAGCAGGGGAAAGGTTGAACTTGCTCCCCTTGATATTCAGCAGGGAGTTTATTCCGGTCCCTGCCGGAAGGATCCCTTTGAGGTTTCCAGGGAAGACAAGATAGCACTGCTTCAAAAAGCTTCTGATGATATGATGAAAGACCCCCGTATCAAAAGCAGTTACGCTCAGTTGTGGTTCGAGAAGCGTGATCGGATAATCGGTTCTACCCGGGGGGACCTGATTGAAACCGATCTGATCTTCACTCAACCTTCTTTGATGGCCACGGCAGTTGTTGATGGTGATGCCCAGAGTCGCGCTTTGCAGGACGGAGCAAGAATTTCAGGCTGGGAATGGGTTGAGGAATCAGGGATAGGTGACTGGGGAGAGAAAGCCCGCGAGGAAGCTCTTATGAAAGTTCTTGCAGACGAAAGCCCTTCAGGGGAAATGGATCTGCTTCTGGACGGTCATCACCTGAGTCTTACAATGCACGAATCGGTTGGACATCCCACGGAAAGTGATCGTGCTCTTGGCTGGGAAGCTAACATGGCAGGCCGATCTTTTGTTCAGCTGTCAGATCAGGGCACCCTGGTTTACGGTTCCGGTCTTGTTAATTTTGTTGCAGACAACACGCAGCCGTCAGGGGTTGCAAGCTGGGGATGGGACGATGATATGGTTCCCGGACAGAAGTGGTACACCGTAAAGAACGGGTTTTTTCAGGAATTCGGATCTGTCCGCGAGACGGCTCTTCTTGTTGGCAGGAAATTCAGCAATGGATGCTGCAGAGCGATGAATGCCCAGTGTTTCCCAATAAACAGGCAACCCAATTTTTACCTTGAAGCTCCTGAGAATGGCATAACGCCGGAGGATCTTGCTTCAGACATCCGTCAAGGGATATGGATAGAGGGCAGAGGATCATTCTCAATTGACCAGAGAAGGGAGAGCTTCCAGTTTGGAGGAGACCTTTTCTGGGAGATCAAGAACGGCAGGAAGGTCAGACCTCTGAAAAAGGTTATTTACAGAAGCAGAACACCGAAGTTCTGGGGTTCTCTGGATGGAATTGCAGACAAGAAGTATTTCCGCAGCATGGGGCTTCTTACCTGCGGCAAGGGTGAACCCGGTCAGTCTGCAAGGATGACCCATGGAGCAAGTTACAGCCGGTTCAGAGGTATTGAAGTAGGAGGCGGTAAATAATGACAAAGCAGGAAATGCTGAATTTTGCAGAGGCTGCTGTAAAAGCTGCCGGAACCACAGATGCGGTTGCAGTTCTTACAGAAAGCAGGAACGCATCTGTCAGGTTTGGTCAGAACCGGATAACCCAGAATCTTGATGTTTTTAAAAGAGAACTTCAGCTTACAGTTGGGGATGGAGAAAAGCAGGCAACAGTCACTTCCCAGAGAATTGATCTTCAAGCTCTGGCTGGCATTGCTTCCGAAGCTCGGGCTCTGCTTGAAACATCAGCACCTGATCCGGAATACATGTCACCGGTTCCCGGGAATCAGCTCTATCCGGTAGTTGACTGGGCGTGGGATGCCTTCACGGCCAAGTGCCAGGCTTCAACCAGGATGGAAGCAGTTGGCAAGGTTATAGATGCTGCAGAGGCAGAGGGTTTGACCGTAGCCGGGATATGTGGGATGCATAGCAAACAGGTTGCCCTGGCAACTTCTACAGGAAACCTTGTCGCTCACAGGTCAACTTCGGCAGAACTGTCTTTTACCATGGACAAGGGGCTTGCGTCTAGCTACATAGATCTTTCTGGAACGTCATGGAGTGAATTGAAAGTGGATGAGGCCATAGTAACAGTGGCAGGGCAGACCCGACTGAACGAGAACGCTGTGGAGATCGAGCCGGGAGATTACAAGATCATTCTGGAACCTGAGGCTACATGGAACCTTTTGATGTTTCTTCCCTGGATGATGAATGCCCGTACTGCAGACCAGGGAACTTCTGTGTTCAGCGGTATGGAGGGTAAGAAAATGGCTGGGGACGATTTTACTCTGTCGTCCTCCCTTCTGGGCGGACGACCGGGGAATTCTTTCAATGGAGAAGGGCTTCCTGCAGAAGATGTTGTGTGGTTTAAGAACGGTGTACTGAAAAATCTTCCATGTGACAGGTTTACTGCTAAAAAAAGTGGCAGACGGCCATTCTTCATTCCCGATACTCTTGATATGGATGGTGGAACAGGTTCAATTGAAGAACTGATTGCAGGAGTGGACAGGGGAATTCTGATCAGAAGATTCTGGTACATCAGGTTTGTAGACCAGAAAACTCTTAAGCTTACAGGAATGACCCGTGACGGAGTGTTCCTTGTGCAGAATGGAAAGATTGTAAAGCCGTTGAAAGATTTCAGATGGAACTGGCGTCCGCTTGAACTGTTCTCGAATATATTGCGAATTGGTACTGCTCAGCGAAAGGGCTCAGGGCTGATTCCGCCGGTGGTCATAGGTGAACAGCACTATCCATTTACCGATTAGGAGATAAGGCTATGCAATATGTTGCGCTTAGTATAGGCGGGTTGCTGTTTGCTGCCCTTCTGGTAGTTGTTCTTGACTCGTTTTTTCTTCATGTGGGAGCAAAACTGGCCGGAGTTCGCAAAGCGTCTTTCGGAACAGCTGTAAAGGCTTCTGTGGCATGTGCCCTGGCAACACTTCTTCTGGCCATCGTTTTTTCGTGGATTCCTGTGGCTGGAACTGCAGTGGGTTTTCTGATCGGGCTTGGTCTTACGATACTGGTGCTTCAGGCCTCCTACAAAACCAGTTTCGGCAAAGCCTTTCTGTTATGGATCTTCAATGTGGCAGCTCAGATTCTTGCAGTGATTCTGGGAGCCATGCTGTTTTCCGGAGTTCTTGCTGTTATTAACTGAACCCTGTTTGATGTTGCGGTGCTTCTTTTTGTGATGTAGCACCGCAATCATTGACCTTTGATCATCTTCGGGCACCTGTTAAGCTTTTCAAGCAGCTGCAGAAGTGCCGGCAGAAACAACAGGGCACTGAGCAGGGTTGACCCAATTCCCAGTACGGCTATATGGCCTATTGATCTGAGCCCCGGGTGGGAGCTCAGAAGAGACCCGGAGAACCCGATCATTGTGGTTACTGAAGCCATAGCAACATGTTTTCCTGTTGTCGAGAGTACCTGTCTGATCGATCCCCGGCCCAGTTCAATGTACCGGTGAACAATGTGTACACCAGCGTCATTACCTATTCCCAGCAGTACTGGCAGAACCACCATGTTGTAAAAATTCAGTTTTACGCCTGTGATCTCCATAAGCAGGAATGTCCATAACATTCCTACTATCAGCGGTGTCAAAGCCAGAAGTGTCAGGTATCTGTCTTTGAAATTCAGATACATAAGCAACAGAAAAAGAAGGAATGTAGCAGAGCGTA
>JAOZLN010000250.1 GCA_029934845.1 Candidatus Sabulitectum sp. | reverse complement strand
AAAGATGCGGGCAAAGGACAGGTAATGAAGCGAATCCACCACAGTTTCCTCGAAAAGGTTGTAAGTGGCTGTATACAGCTCTTTGAATGCTGGATCACCACCAGCGAGAAAGAACGCAAAACCGCCATTGTAGATATCTTGTTCATCTTCAGTTTTTCTCTTTTCTCCGTACCAGATAGAGGGTTGCCATACGAAGATGTATTCAAACCCGTATTGCTCAGCCAGAGCTTCTACAATTCGACAGTTACCAAGATATGTTTCCACTATTTCTGCAGCAAGAGAGTCGGCATGAACGCCCATGGTGCTATACGTTTCAACTCTTTGAAGTTCGGACGCGAAGTCTGGCGTTCTGTTTTGAATTGATGTAATAAGAAGCCAGATGTTTGATTCTCGCAGAAGTGTTTCAAGTGGAGGGCGAACATTGAAAGCTTCCGGTTTTCCCTCTACACGCGCCGCTATTGGACCTTCAGAATGATGTGTCCCTGCCCTGCCTGCTTCATAGGCACCCCAGACATCATTGAAACCATCATAGTAAATCACGAAGTCCGGTATGTTGCCCGATCTCAGTTGCAGCACAAGCTCAATAATTTCCTGTGTAGAGGAATGTCCAACCTGAGCCAGATTGCTTACTGCGACTGCACTTCCGGTTGATTCGCTCAGATATGTCTGTAGAAAAGCTCCAATTGTGCCGGAATCAGATACATTTGTTCCCCACATGGCAGACCCGCCAAGAAGAAAAACCTTGTATGCATTCGGATCAGTTGAAACATTTGGAGTGATTCTGTATCCTTCAGGGTCAACCCTTACAGAGTCGGAGTTTAATGCGGGATTTGACCTCCAAACTACAAAGGGAGCGTACTTCCCAAGTACCACGTTGTTTTCAACAAGCTCCAGATGCCCCTCTTCCATCTTTTGTTCCCTGGTGTTGAACCTCTCTGAATCTATAAGTTTTACAAGAATTATAGATGCAAATTCTATTAGTACAATGGCCACCACTACATTCAGAAAAATAACAGCTGCTCCTCTGTAGAAACCCGGGAATTTACGCCCCATCAGGCCGAAGGCAATCAAGGCCAGACCACTTCCAAGGAAACCTATCTGGTTTCGACTTATTCCCCTTCCCGAACTCAGACCAATGTGGTCAGCAGATGCAGCAGCAATCAGAATCAGTATACCAATAGATATTGATAGTATTCTTATGAATTTCACTGTGCTTTCACTGAGTTCGTCTTTGGACAAATCAAACCTCTTTCTTATGGAATCGCCTGCAGACCCGAGAACAACATTTTATTGTCAGGCAGTTGGAGAATCGAATCCCCCCGGCCGATACCGGGGGGATAGAAGCAAGGCTGTATCAGCCTCCGTGTTTTTTCACCAGTTCAATAACATCCGGAAAGTCCATTCCCAGCTCTTTCAGCTTGGCTACAGTAGGAACTCCGTCATTGGTCCAGCCACGGCGTTTGTAAACCGCATCGAGGAGTTTTTCGTACCTGTCCTCGCGGTACTTGCGCATTGCTGCAACTTTTTCAGTTGTGGACATGTTCTCCGGGTTGATGCCGGCGTCGTCCTTGAGCTGGGTGTCGTAACGCTCTACACGGCTTTCGTACTCATGATTTGTTACCGGGCCTGCTGAACGGTAGGGGATAGCATCGTGTGCTCTTCTGCCGAATCCCATTTTCAGGTTGAATACACGCTGGAAGTTGTAAACCCTTTCACTCATGACTATCAGGCTGTCCATGGTCTGAGGTCTTCCTGTAACTCCCTCAAAGAGCTCGCAGTACCCCTGAACATGACCTGGAACCTTAGCGGGTTCACTTGTTTCCGCGTTGTCTGCAGGTTCAACATCGTTCCATGGAAGTTTGCACAATCCGCAGAGACCGAACCATGTACGCCACATGGGGAAGTAGTGAAGAGCCTCGGCCTTATCTTCAAAGGTCGGGATCTGCTTGTTCACCATGTCCATGAATATCAACCAGGCCTCATCGTGCTGGGCACCCTTCAGGGCTATACCATAACCACCCTGCTGTGCAAGAGATTCTTTGGTGACATACTCGGAGTATTCCATTCCCTTTGATTCCATGCCTATGTCCTGCAAGAAAGCCGGATCAGCACCGAAGTTTTCCACGAAATATTTCTTCATGTAACGGATACCCTTGCCTGATATGAGGCCGAAACCTTCTCCCCGGCCCATCTGGTGAAGAAGCTCAAGTGCTGCCTCCCAGTTGCCGAACCTCAGATCCAGTCCGCCTGTTTTCTCCAGGTCAAGGATTCCTGCTTCAAAGCACTCCATTACAAAGGCAGTGCCTGTGGCGTAACTGATGGTGTCAAGACCGTAAGTATCGCAGTAGAAGTTGTATTCGATGGGGAAACGGGGGTCGAACACACCCATGTTGGATGAACCACCAACTGTTTCGTACTCTGGTCCGTCAACAAGTACCTTTTCACCTTTGTATGGGCCTGTCTTCAGTTGAAAGCCTTCGGCAGCCTTGGCGCATGCCACTGTGCAGCCAAGGTAGCAACCATCCGGTACGCCCTGTGTGATGTACTTGTCGATGAAAACTTTGCTCGCTATGTACTTGGAGTCAGGGTGAGAACCGTACTGATAGTTGTTAATAGGCAGCAGGTCGTAGGCATCCATGATCTCGGTGAGGTGAGCAGTACCGATTCCCCTCATGTTGCACTGTTCGGTATCCATGAGGATCATTTCCTTTGTTACCCTCATACCTGCTCTGCGGATCATCTCCTGATCGTGGGGACGATTGGGGTCTTTTGTCATGGTGATGGCACCCGTTGGACATATTTCTGCACAAGCACCGCAGGCTGAGCAGTGGGTTTGCAACTGGTCGAACGGCATCATTACAGATCTGTCCTCACCGCGGTTGGCAAAGTTGATGATATTCTCCCAGATACCCTGGCTGCATATTCTTGAGCAGAGGCCGCAGAGAATGCAGGCATTGGGATTGAAATCTACATTGGGGTGATCAAAGCCGGGATGCTCCACTCCGTGGAACTTGGCCAAGTCCTGAATCACTTTTACATTAGGCCATCTGGCAATCATCATTGCCAGTATGTTCTTCCTGTTGCTGAGCACTCTTTCGTTCTTTGTTTCAACTGTACAGTCTTTTCGTAGAGGGTAGTTGCAACTGGTTACAAGCTTGGACTTTCTGCCCTCGTTAACCTCAACGGTACAAAGGCGGCATGCCCCATAGGGCTCTACAAGCTCGCTGTGACACAAAGTGGGAATGTGGATGTTCAGCTTTAATGCTGCTTCAAGGATTGTTGTTTCCGGGGCGACCTGAACTTCACGACCGTCTATGGTTACGGTGATCATGTCAGCCATTATTTCACCTCCACGGCGCCGAAGTTGCAGACATCATAGCAAACTCCGCATTTGATACATTTTTCCTGATCGATAACATGTACTTCTTTGCGGGATCCGGTAATGGCATCCACAGGGCATTTTATTGCACAGAGAGTGCAACCTGTACAATTCTCTGCAATGATAGTGTATTTGATCAGATCGTGACACTTGCCTGCGGGGCAGACATGGTCTTTGATGTGAGCTTCATATTCGTCACGGAAGTATCTGATGGTGCTGATAACAGAGTTGGGAGCATCCCTGCCCAGAGCACAGAGACAGCTGTCGTTCATTGTAGCGCCGTAGCTCTCAAGAAGCTCGATATCTCCTTCTCTTCCCCTGCCTTCTGTTATTCTTCCAAGTATCTGTCCCAGGGCAACAAGACCCTCACGGCATGGTGTGCATTTGCCGCAGCTCTCGCCTTTCAGGAAGTCTACGAAGTACTTGGCGATCTGAACCATACATGTGTTCTCGTCCATTACCACCATGCCGCCTGAACCCATCATAGAGCCCTCTGCGGTAAGGCTGTCGAAGTCAACTGGCAGATCAAGCTTTTCGGCAGGAATAACCCCTCCGGATGGACCTCCGGTCTGAACACCCTTGAAGGCTTTTCCACCCGGAATTCCACCGCCGATATCGTAAATGATCTCTCGCAGAGTGATTCCCATTGGTACTTCAACAAGACCAATGTTCATTATGTCACCGACTAAACTGAAAACCTTTGTTCCAGAGCATCCGCCCCATGGATTTTCGGATACATCACCTGTGCCGATAGCGGCAAACCATTCTGCACCTTTTTCCATGATAAGAGAAACATTGGCCT
>JAOZLN010000249.1 GCA_029934845.1 Candidatus Sabulitectum sp. | reverse complement strand
ACAGGCGTTGATTATGAGGCAATTCTTCGTGAAGCCGAGAAAGAGGCGGATGTGATCCTCTGGGACGGTGGTAATAACGATACATCCTTCTATGCAGCTGACATGACCATTACTGTAGTAGATCCTCACAGACCAGGCCACGAGCTTAGCTACTACCCCGGTCAGACAAATCTCAGACTTGCAGATGTTGTTGTTATCAACAAGATCGACAGTGCATATCCCGAGGATGTTGAGCAAGTAAGAAAGAACATCCGTTCCGTTAATCCTACAGCCCGTATCATCGATGGAGCCAGCCCTGTTTCCGTAGACAAGCCTGAGCTTGTTCTTGGGAAAAAGGTTCTTGTTATTGAAGACGGACCAACCCTCACCCACGGTGAGATGGAGTACGGTGCAGGTTTTGTGGCTGCAGAGAAGTATGGTGCTGCCGAATTTGCTAATCCAGTGCCGCACGCTGTGGGTACTATCAAAGCTACTTTCGACAAGTACTATCCAGGTGTGGAAGAAACAGTTATTCTTCCAGCAATGGGTTACGGCGATGCTCAGATCAAAGATCTGGAGGAAACCATTAACGCTATCGATTGTGATGCCGTTGTCATTGGAACTCCTATGGATCTTTCCAGAATCATTAAGATCAACAAACCGACAGTAAAGGTTACATACGACCTTCAGGAGATCGGTAAGCCTGATCTTGGTGAAGTTCTGAAACCTTTTACAGAATAGTAGAAATAGTTCGCATGTTTCGATAATCGCAAGGAAAGGCAGGTCCCATAGGGGTCTTGCCTTTCTTGCATCATCTGGAGGTATTGTTCAATGTCTGAAAAACCCATAAAGGGGCAGGCAAAGGAAGAACATGGTAAGACCAAAGAGGGCAAGAAACCAGCTGTCCATATTTTCCCTGAGTGGTGCAAGGGCTGCGGAATCTGCGTAGCATTCTGTCCCAAACAGGTGCTGGAGATGGGCAGGGATCAGAAGGCCCACGTGGTGCATCCCGAAAAATGTATTGAATGTGCTCTGTGTGCCCGAAGGTGTCCTGAATTCGCTGTGTATGTCAGTGGAGATCACCTTAAAGAGGGCAAAAAAAAGAACGGTGGTGAGAAATGAGCGCTATTCCCTGGGGAGAGACAAAACTTGTGCAGGGTAATGAAGCCGTTGCTCTCGGTGCCCTTGCTGCTGGAATTGATTTTTTTGCTGGCTATCCGATTACACCGTCTACTGAAGTTGCAGAAATTCTTGCCCGCGAGATGCCTCTGATCGGTAAAAAATGGATACAGATGGAAGACGAGATAGCAAGTATCAGTGCAATTATCGGTGGCAGCCTTGCTGGAGGCAGATCAATGACAGCCACCAGTGGTCCAGGATTCAGTTTGATGCAGGAGGGTCTTGGTTATGCATGCATGACAGAAGTACCTCTGGTACTGGTAAATGTTATGCGAGGCGGGCCATCAACCGGACTTCCTACTCAGGTGGCTCAGGGCGATGTTATGCAGGCAAGGTGGGGAACTCACGGGGATCATCCCGCAATTGTTCTTGCACCCTCAGATGTTAAGGAATGTTTTGACCTTACCATAACGGCTTTTAATCTTGCTGAAGAATTCCGCACCCCGGTTATTCTTATGCCGGATGAGGTAATTGGTCATATGCGCGAAAAGCTTACTTTCCCTAAAGAAGAAGAAGTATGCATCACACCACCTTCCTCGCCGGATGTTCCTCTTGAATGGTACGAGCATTACCATACTTCTGCTACAGGCGTATCTCCCATGGCGCATTTCGGTTCTGGGTACCGTTTTCATGTAACCGGGCTTACCCATGATACTCATGGTTTTCCCACCAGGAAAGTGGATGAAGTTATCTCGAAGATGAACAGGCTCAAGCAGAAGATCACAAGGCGCCTGGACATTCTTGAGAACAACATGCTGCACGAGGTTGAAGAGTCGAAGATCGTAATATTCTGTTACGGTTCTGTATACAGAAGTGCTCTTGCCGCTCAGAAGATACTTGCCAAGCAGCGCAAGAAAGTGGGAATTTTCCGACCTGTCACTATCTGGCCATTTCCGGACAGAACGGTTAAAGAGATGCTTGATTCAAAAGATGTTATTCTTGTTCCCGAGCTTAATCAGGGGCAGATCATACACGAAGTCGAGCGCCTTACGTCAGACAGCGTAAGAGTTGTTCCCCTTCACAGGTATGACGGTTACGAGATTACACCTGAGCAGCTTGTTGCTGCGGTACTGGAGGTGATTTAATGCCTGCCCGTCTTCCATATACCTACAAATATCTGAGGTCAAAGAAAAAATTCCCGCATGTCTGGTGTCCCGGTTGTGGAATCGGCATTGTTATGGGATCAATTATCAGAGCTATTGACAGCCTTGGGTGGGAACTGGATGATATTCTTATGGTGTCCGGTATTGGTTGTACCAGCAGGATGCCTGTGTATGTAGATTTTAATACCCTGCACACAACTCACGGCAGAGCTCTTGCCTTTGGCACCGGTGCCAAGATGGCAAATCCGAAGCTGAAAGTTCTGGCTGTTATGGGTGATGGTGATTCTATGGCCATTGGTGGTAATCACATAATTCATGCAGCTCGTCGCAACATTGATATCACAGCTATCATAGTAAACAATAACAACTACGGAATGACCGGAGGGCAGTTCTCTCCCACAACTCCTCAGGGTGCAAAAACATCCACCACGCCCTATGGCATGATTGAACCGGATTTTGATGTCTGTAAACTTACAGAAGCTGCAGGAGCAAATTTCGTGGCCAGAGGAGATGTTTACCATGTGGTAGAACTTGACGGTATAATAAAGAGTGCTCTTTCCAGTTCCGGATTCAGCGTTGTTGAAGCTCTTTCGCCATGCCCTACAAACTTCGGCCGAGCGAACAGGCAGGGCGATGCGGTGAACATGATGGAGCTTCTTAAGAATAACACTATCAATATTGCTCAAGCAGCAAAGCTTCCAAAAGATAAGACAGAAGGGAAAACCGTCAGGGGAGTTTTTGTTAACCGTGATGAGATCGGATATATAGAGCGATATCAGCAACTCTGTGATCGCGTTTCATCGGGGGTAAAAAAATGAAATACTCCGAGATCAGACTAGCCGGTTCAGGTGGCCAGGGGCTGGGGCTGGCCGGTAGAATTTTAAGCCAGGCTGCTATTCTTAACGGCAGTGAGGTTTGTCTTACACAGAGCTATGGCCCGGAGGCCAGGGGGGGTGCCAGCAGAACGGATGTAATAATTTCAGACAAGACCATTCTTTTTCCGAACTGCAGAAAACTTGATATTCTTCTGGCTATGAACCAGGAGAGTGCTGACAAATACAGTGGAAAGGTTAAAGAAAGTGGTTTTTTTGTAGTGGATTCAACTTTTGTTGATCAACTTCCCGAAGGAAAAGTTTACGAGTATCCGTTCACAGATAAAAGTATAGAAGTATTTGGTCAGAAGATTGTTGCCAATCTTATGGCTATGGGAATGTTTGCTGCTCTGAGCAGATTCTTCAAACTGGAGATCTGGACCGATGCGATCAGACTGGCAGTTCCTAAAGCTTTTCTGGAATTAAACTTGAAAGCTTTTGAGATGGGGCATCGTGAGGGGCGGGAGATCCTTCACATGGAGGAAGGAAGAATACCTGTAACCTGGGACAGGAAACAGCCTGTACCAAAGGCTATCAGGGATAAATTTTCCAGGTAGAACCGGGTTTTACGGTCTTGACTTTATTCGATGTCAGGATTATTTTGCCCCAGTGTTTACCAAGACCAGATATAGGCGTAGAAATGCGCCAACTGGATTGTGTTTGAAAAAATGGAGGGAACTATGAAGCTAATTCTTACCGTACTTACAGTGTTGTTTTTATCGGCAACTGGTGCCAGCGCACTTCCGTCTTACTGGGGTCTTCGTGGCCTTAACAGAGTTGTTGATGCCCAGCCAATAGAAACAAATCAGTACTCTGTTGGGCTCTTTACCCATCTGGGTATCAGTCATGACGACAGAGCAGCAGTTCTGGACGATGTTACTTTTACTGTTGAAGATACCGAGTACGATGCCACCGGGTATCTTGCTTTTGGCTACGGAATAAACGAGATGGTAGAAATGGCCGGTAGGGTTACCTACTGGTGGAATGGCTACAGACGCGACCTCAGCAATGTTGACCGCGATGCCGGAACCGGCGACTGGGAAAGCGATGATGCTTTGAACGAAGCAG
>JAOZLN010000248.1 GCA_029934845.1 Candidatus Sabulitectum sp. | reverse complement strand
AGGGCAGTTGCAGAGTGTGATGGTCATGACCCTGCGGACATAGAAAGAGCTTTCTCAACCAAACCAAACAAACCCCTTGTGATCATTGCAGATACTGTAAAAGGCAAAGGTGTTTCCTTCATGGAGAATCAGGCACTGTGGCACGGTAGAGCACCTGATGAAGAGCAGCTGAGAAAAGCTTTGGGGGAACTGAAATGAGAGCCACCCGGGAAGGTTACATAGAAGGTCTTATTGAAGCAGCAGAAAGAGACAGCAGAGTTGTTGTAGTGGATGGAGATGTAAGCCACTCAACCGGTACAATAGCCTTTAAAGACCGCTTTCCTGACAGGTTCTTTAACCTGGGCATAGCAGAGCAGAACATGGCGGAGTACTCTGCCGGCCTTGCTCTTGCAGGGTTCATCCCTTTTTACAGCACATATGCAGTTTTTGCAGCAGGAAGAGCCTGGGACCAGATCAGAACCTCAATATGCAATATGAACCTTAATGTTAGAATTGGCGGTGCTCACGGAGGAACAAGCGTGGGCCCCGACGGGGCTACTCATCAGGCGCTGGAGGACATAGCCATTACCAGGGTACTGCCAAATATGACAGTGCTGGTTCCCTCTGATGCAAATCAGACCAGGCAGGCTGTTCTGGCTTCCCTTGATATTGATGGACCTGTGTATATCAGGTATGGAAGAAACCAGGTTTCAGAGCTGTACAACAGGGAAGAATCCGTTGTTCCAGGCAGGGGGCGTTTGCTCAGGCATGGCAAACATGCCTCGGTAATAGCGGTGGGTGCCATGGTGGCAGCTGCACTTGATGCTGCAGGCACGCTTTCAAGAAAGGGTATAGAGGTTTCTGTTGTTGACATGGTAAGCATCAAACCTCTTGATATTCAACTGCTGCAATATTTGTCAGATGTAACCGAACTCATAGTAACAGCAGAAGATCATCAAATAGCAGGCGGGCTTTTCGGTGCGGTTTCTGAATACATGTCTGAGAACTGCCCCGGAAGAATAATCCCAATCGGTATTAATGACAGATTCGGCTGCAGTGGTTCACCTGATCAGGTTATGAAATACTGTGGACTTACTGCCGAGGCCATTGTTGGAAAGGTGGAGAAGGCAGTAAAAAACAGATAAATCCATTGACTTCAGCCCGTCTGTGCAATAGCTTTCTTAGTTGGGGTTACCTTCTTAGTAATAAACAATTTAACCGCAAAGCGGAGGATTAAAGTGGCAAAGATTCTTGTTTGTGATGCAGTTGCTGATTCGGCACTTGATATGCTCAGGAATGCAGGACACGATGTAACAGTAAAGACAGGTATGGATCAGGATGGTCTTCTTGAAACAGTACCTGCCTATGATGCTATGATTGTCAGAAGTGCTACAAAGGTCAGAGTGCCTGTTCTTGAACATTGCAGGAATTCACTGAAGCTTATAGTTCGCGGCGGAGTTGGCCTTGACAATATCGATGTTACACAGGCTGAAGCTCTTGGTATTTCTGTAAGAAACACTCCCAGTGCCAGTTCTATTGCTGTTGCCGAGCTTGCCATTGGACACATGCTCTCATGCTGCCGCTACATTCCAGTTGCAGACAGAACAATGAAACAGGGTGAATGGAACAAAAAGCAGTACGGTAAGGGTCTTGAGCTCTGGAATGGAACAATTGGTCTTATCGGCTTCGGACGCATTGCAAAAGAAGTTGCAAAGCGTGTTAAAGCCTTCGATATGAATGTTATCTTCTACGATCCGTTCATTGAAGATGCAATGGTCGACGGGGCAAAAAAGGTTGATCTTGAAACACTCTGCAAAGAGTCTACAGTTATCAGTCTGCACATTCCTCACAATGATGCTACCCATTACATTCTTGACAAGCCCCAGTTCGACATGATGAAAGACAATGTGATAATAGTTAACTGCGCCCGTGGTGGCACAATAAACGAAGCCGCACTTGTTGACGCACTTGATTCAGGAAAGGTTTTCGCAGCAGGCATTGATGTCTACGAGAAAGAGCCTTCCACCTCCAAGAATTGCCCGCTGATCGCCCACCCAAAAACTGTTGCTACCCCGCACATCGGTGCAGGCAGCAAAGGTGCTTCCGGAAGAGTTGGTTCAGAGGTTGCAAGCATAATAATTGATTTTTTTAAATAGGAACTTAATCTCAAACCGAAAGGTAGAAACATGCTGAGAAAGGTACCAGCGCTGCTTCTTGCACTGCTGCTGGCCACCGGTCTTGCCTGGGCTCAAGGGGAGGAACCACCTCCTGCTGAGCCTGCAGAAACCGGAGATACAGCAGAAGTCGCAGAGGAAGCTGTGCTAGTGGAGGAAGTTGGGGCAGAGATAACATCTGAAGCTTCAACGGTATCAGCCGCCATCGGTGGCGGTATGGTTGCTCCAGGCAATATTGTTGTGACCGACTGGCCCAACGATGCAGGTGATGCTCTTTTAGTCACCTTCGACCCAGGCAGCGAAGTAGGCCAGGAAATCTTTTCTGGCTATACAATTTATCGCAGAGTTCAGGGCGAAGAAGAACTGATAATTGTGGGAACAATGGAAATCGATGAAGGAACCGAGTTCATCGATGGATATGACCCCGACTATACGGTGGAACCAGGTGTTCAGTACGAATATCAGGTAGCTGCAAATTACAGTAATGATGCTGAGGTCTCCAGTGATATTGTTGCAGCACAAACTGTTTCTGAAGGGCAGATCTTCCATACAGGCAAAGTTCGAGTTCTTGTTGGGTGTCTTCTCTTTCTTGGTCTGATCCTTTTCTATTTCCATGCAGCACAGCGTGGAATTGAAATGTACCTTCGCCCCATTGCCGGTATTGAAGCCATCGACGAGGCTATCGGTCGCGCTACCGAGATGGGCAAACCAATTCTTTACGTACCTGGTCTTTCAACAATAAGCGACGTGGCCACCATTGCCAGTATCACAATTCTCGGCCGTGTTGCCAAGAAAGTTGCCGAGTACGGTACACCTCTTCTTGTTCCCAACCGTGACCCTATTGTGTACACCATTGCCGAGGAGACCGTAAAACAGGCTTACATGGAGGCAGGAAGACCTGATGCTTTTGACAAAGACAGTGTTTTCTTCCTTACACAAAGCCAGTTTGCATTTGTTGCCGGTGTTAACGGTATAATGATGCGTGAAAAACCTGCCACGAACTTCTACCTTGGAATGTTCTGGGCAGAGTCTCTGATCCTTGCGGAAACAGGTTCACTTTCAGGTGCTATCCAGATCGCAGGAACAGATGCTGTTACCCAGCTTCCGTTCTTCATCACAACCTGTGATTACACCCTTATAGGTGAGGAACTCTATGCTGCAAGTGCTTATCTTGGTCGGGAGCCCAAGCAGCTTGGATCGATCAAAGGCCAGGATGCCTGCAAGGGAATAATCATGGCAGTTATTACCCTTGGAGTGGTTCTTTCACTTACAGACCTTATTGCCGGCACAGAAACACTGAGCTGGCTTAAAAATGTTATTACCATGCCTATAGTGGACTAACCCACCGAAAGGAGAGGTTTTTATGAAAAGATCGATTCCTCTTGCGATAGTCATGGTGGGCGGAATACTGTTCATGATACAGTATTTCATTCCCCACCAGCATTCGCAGACACTTTTTGACTATTACACAGAGTGGGCACCTATTGTTGGTGCATTCGCTCTTGTTCTTGGTGTTGGAAGTCTTTCAAGACTTCACTCACACAAAATAAAAAGGAAAGCCAAAAACTGGCAATACAGTTACGCAGTACTTATTCCTTTGTTTGGTGTTCCTATTTTTGCACTTATGATGCCAGAAAGCATTGGCGGTGGAATCATGCAAACAATGGGTGGAGACAGAACTACCCAGGGTGTTTTTGATTTCGCATACATGAATGTTCAGGTGCCTATTCAGGCAACAATGTTCAGCTTGCTGGCTTTTTATATTGCCAGTGCAGCTTTCAGAGCTTTCAGGGCAAAATCTGCCCTGGCTACAGTTCTCCTACTTTCAGCAATCATTGTAATGCTGGGGCAGGTACCAATTGGAGAACTTTTAGGAAAATGGTTTCCTAAAGTTGGTTTATGGATTCTCAGGTATCCAAATCTTGGTGCAAAACGAGCCATCGCACTTGGCGTTGGTTTTGGAATGTTAGCGACACAACTTAAAATAATCTTCGGCGTTGAGCGTAATTGGCTCGGCGGCGCCGGCGAATAGGGGGGTGAATATGAGCATCTGGGAAAAAATGTTAAAT
>JAOZLN010000247.1 GCA_029934845.1 Candidatus Sabulitectum sp. | reverse complement strand
TGCCCCACTGCTGTACGAATCAAACAATCCGTCCGCATCTGGGTCGGTCCATGTGCCGTTCATATCCATAAGGTACATATCTATCGGGTACTCACCGTAGCCGTTCTCTATCCACCCTGATGGGATATCTCCTATGGCTATTGCACCGGCAAGACTGCCTAAGGCGTACTCTGCCTGTAGATCAGCTCTGATATCAGATGCTGTTCCACCGTCTATCTGCCAGACAATAACGGTGTATCCCTCTGTTTCAAGGTCGCTCTGGAATGTGGAAAGAGAAGTGGCTATACCACTGTAAACAGCCTCATCCACCAGTAGCACTACTTTGTCTCCATCAATCCCCGATGCAAGAGGTGCCGAGATGACACTCATTGAATAGGAACCCCTGTCTGCTTCCACATGCAGTCTTGTTGAAGTGGGCTGTCTGTCATGACTGTCCGTATACTGAATGGGAATACCCTCAGGTACAGCAAAAGCAACACACACAAATACCATAAGATACATTGCAGCAAATTTCATGATTACTTACTCCCCCCAAGAGAGCCAACAACATTTTCCACAGCATCAAGAACCTCACCGGACTGAACAACCTGACTCATTTTGTTGTGATCCGGATACAAAGGTCTGTCCTCTCCAAGATGCTCCACATGTTTTCTGATCACATCACGTGCAATCTGAACACCTGCACCGCATTTATGATTCCTGAAATCAAGTGCCTGGGCAGCGGCGATCATCTCGATACCAAGAATGCCATAAGCGTTTTCCAGGATCTGACAGTTCTTGAGAGATGTATTCATCCCCATGCTGACAAAATCCTCCTGATCAGCAGCAGCGGGAATTGATGCAACAGCAGCTGGGGTACACAAAATCCTCTGTTCAGCAATAAGCATGCCTGCGGTATACTGACTGAGCATGTGACCACTGTACAGCCCTGGCTTCTCTGCCAGGAAAGGAGGAAGCCCAACAGACAGTGCGGGATTCAACAGCCTGTTCAGCCGTCTTTCGCTGAGTACTGAAACCATGGTTATTGAAGTTCCTGCCATTTCCATTGGAAGAGAAACAGGAGTTCCCTGGAAGTTGGCACCAGTCAAAACCAGATTTTCTTCAGGGAAGAACAGCGGGTTATCTCCAACACCGTTAAGCTCTGTCTCCACCTGGCTTCTGGCGTAGGCGATAGCGTCATGTGCTGCACCTATGACCTGGGGAGTTGAGCGCATAGAATATGCATCCTGTACCTTCTGCGGTGTTTTTCCTGTGCTCAGATCACTGCCCGCTATACACTTTCGAATTGCACGGGCACTGCGCAGGGAACCGGCAAAACCTCTTACAGTATGAACTTTGTCTTCATAGGGTGTCAGATTTGCATACAGGGCTTCCAGACTCATGGCTGCGGCTATCTCTGCCTGCTTCAGCCATCTGTTCATATCAAAAAGGTTCAATGCGGAGATCGCTGTGAGCAGGTTTGATCCATTGATCAGTGCCAGGCCGTCTCTTGCCTGCAGTTCCAGTGGCTCTAACCCTGCCAGTCTCAAGGCCTCAGTTCCAGGATAGCGCTCTCCCTGAAAAAATGCCTCGCCCTCGCCCATAACTACCAGGGCGATCATGCTCATGGGAGCAAGGTCTCCGCTGGCTCCAACGGAACCTTTTTCGCAGACAACCGGGGTTACTTCTGCGTTGAGCATTGCAACAAGCATTCTGGTCATCTCAAGACGAACTGCACTGTGTCCGTTACAGTGCACATTCGCTCTGCCCAGCATTGCACCACGAACATGCTCAATAGGGGCAGGCTTTCCAATTCCAGCTGAGTGGTTGTAAATAAGATACTTCTGAAATGCAAGTACCTCATCATCCTTAAGCTTTGTCTCTGAGAATTCGCCAATACCGGTATTGATACCATACATGGTCTCGCCAGCGGCAAGCTTGCCTTCCACCATTTTTCTGCAGATCAGGATTCTTTCTTCAGCAGCAGGATCAATTTCAACTTTTTCGCCGGTGCGTGCAACAGCAACTACTTTTTCAATGGTAAGGGCTTTTCCAGTCAGAACAACAGACATGTGATCCTCCAGTATTAAAGAATTTGTTACAGCGGGATGTTCTGATAATACTAAAGAACCTGATTCAGAGTAACCTCATTTTGAAGACAGTAACGGCTTCTCAGAAGAGAAACGATGTAGTCAGTCCAATCCACAAACCGTTAAAATCAATGATATTGAACCTGGCTGTAACATCTGCAACGTTGGAACCTATGCTGAAATCTCTTCCAAAGGACAAATACATTCCGGGATATGTTCCGCTCCAGACAGATTCCAGCCCTTCGACAATTACATTCCTGGCTTCGATTGAGTAAAGAGCTCCACCGGCACCATACCTGAGGTAACGAGTGTTCTTTGACAGCCCGAGCGTGAGAGGGATCAACGTGTAGTCATACCCGTGGGAAGAATCAGGATCAATGCCCAACTCAGTAAAAAGAAGCTGAAAATCAAGGTCAATAGCAGAGAAACCGTACCTTGTTTTTACTCCGAACAAGGCACTGGAGCGCCAGGGACCATCTTCATCCTGCACGGGAATAAACCCACCGATTGCTGGTCCGATCTCAAACGACATCAGAAGGATGAGCGATACAAGAGAAAACATTATAGCACTCCTTTCGGTTCATGGGGAAAACAAGGCTGCCTGAATAACCTACATTGAAGAATGAGAAACGCAAAGTGGCTTCAGCCCTATTCCCACTTGAAATACTTCACCGATACGAACAAACCGGCAAGAATGAAACCTGCAAGCACCATCAGATGCATTGGATAATCCCAGAGATGTCCCCCAAGCCAAACTCCCTGCATAAGCCTGATTGCATGCGTAAGAGGAAATGCCAGAGAAATATTCTTCAGTAGATCAGGCAGCATGGACTGCGGTAGAGCAGCACCTGAAAGAAAAATCATGGGGAAATACATAATGTTCGCAATGACCTCTCCGCTCCGGGCAGTAGGTGCCAGACTTGCGGGGATAAAACCTGTAGCCGCAACAGCTGCAGAGGAAAGAAGGAATACAAAAACAAACTCAAAGAAATTCCCAAAGAATTTCAGATCGAAAAAGAGGATCCCGGCAAGCAGAAGAAGGATCACACCGGCTACAGTCACTGCAAAAATGGCTGAAAGATGTCCTGAAAGTATTGAAAAAGGTGCAACCGGAGCCGCCCGGAACCTCTTAAGGATCCCCTTCTCTCTGTAAGCCGCCATACTTGTGGTAAAAGACATTATGAAACTGGTTACCATTACCAATCCCATGAAGGCTGGAACGGAAAAATCCACATACCCGAAAACCTGATCAGGAAATGGATCGTTTCCCCACATGCTGGCAAAGAGCAGAAGCATTAACAGTGGAAAGATCAGAGTAAAAAAGAATGCTGAAGGTTCTCTAAGATACAGGATGAATTCTGACTTCGATATGGCAAAGAAAGAGCTTCTCATCAGTTTCTCACCTCCCTGCCTGTGACATTAAGAAAAACATCCTCAAGGGTTGGAGCCTCGATCCTGAAAGAATCAAGCCCCTGCCCCATGGCGTCCAGCTGCTTAACAATTTCCACAATTGCCGAGCTGGAACTCACCTGAAGAGAGCACACATTGTCACTGTTTTGAATAAATTCAACGCCCTTAAGAGAAGAAAGGGATTCACCGTCAAATACATCACCAACGTTGAATTGAATCCGGGTATGTCCTCCGTGGGTAGAGATAAGATTAGAGGGAGAGTCAAGTGCAGTAAGTTTTCCGTGATCAACAATTGCCACCCGGTCACAGAGTTTCTCTGCTTCATCCATGTAGTGCGTGGAAAGAACAATGGTTCTTCCCTGATCCCGAAGTTCTTTAACCAGTTTCCAAATGGATATTCGTGACTGAGGATCAAGCCCGGAAGTAAACTCATCCAGAAAAACGATCTCGGGGTCTCCGATCAGAGCCATTGCAACGAATAACCGTTTCTTCTGACCTCCGGACAACTCAGAATAGAAAGAGTCTTTTCTCTCCCACAGATTAAGCTGTTTTAGAAGATCTTCCCACTGAAGAACAGTGTCATAGAAGGATGAGAACAACTCCATTGCCTCCCACAGACGAAGTCTGTCCGGTATCTCGGATTCCTGCTGCTGCAAACCGATCCGTCTCTTCAGAGCAAGTGAATCCTTCACCGGGTCGAGGCCAAGTACATCCACAGATCCGGAATCAGCCCAGCGCATACCTGAAATGCAC
>JAOZLN010000246.1 GCA_029934845.1 Candidatus Sabulitectum sp. | reverse complement strand
CTCCGGGATACGGCTGTTGATCACCACACCGGACATCGGGATCACCAGATGCGGCCAGGGAGCAAGTTCTTTAGACAAAATGTAATGAGCAGTTAAGAGATAGTTTTCTCTACTGCGGGGGCACTCCCAGCCTCCGGGAAGCATGAAAGCAGCTGTGTTGCTGTGAGACAGCGGATCCAGAGGGTTGAAATCATTCGTGGCAACCCACACAAGACCAGAAAAACAAAGATTTGTCATGGCATTTTCAGGGGACGGGTTTGTCTCTGTCATTTCCACAAAACCATTCCCAGTGGTGAGTACTGTTGTGTTCTCCCATGGTTTTGCAGAGCATGCAAGAGAAATGCCAAGATCGGCTCTCAGAGTTCTGGTTTTGGCACGAAGCTCAGCTGGTGACTGTCGGGTAATACAACCGCTGTATGCCGCAAGCCATTCAGAGCCCAGCTCCGGGGCGGCTGTTTCAAAACTGCAAACAGTAACACCATCAATGTTCGTTTTATGATCGCTGAAGATCCTGGTAACACCAGAGTTTCCAAGATGTATGATCAGATCTTCCAGCGGCGAGATCCCGCAAATTTTCGGGAAAGCAGACTGCTCTCTGCAAAAAATAAAGCAGTTCACTGGGGAAACCTTGCGTATCGAATAAGACCATTGCCTTTACCGATCATTTTCGCTGTTCGGTAAAGAAGTCTTTGAAGCCCCATTCTGAAATAGAGGAAACGCGCCCAGCGTTCGTAAAAGGGTCCGGTATTCACGGGCACAGGTTTGATCTTTCTTCTTATGGATCCGTAATTACCGCTCTGCTTCTTAAAAGTGACAAATCCGCCTTTTCTCATGAAAGCTTCAAGGGTATCCGGCCCGAAGAAGTACAAATGTGCTGGAATAGCATCTGGGGTTATTGTACAGGGCTTCATTCTCTTCAGGAATGCTTCAGCCCTTTCCTCCCAGTGGGTAAGTTCCCAGGGACACTGAACCACAAGAACACCATCAGGTGCAAGAACGCGCCCTATCTCTTTGAGAGTATCGAACGGCCTGTGCAGATGCTCCAGAACATCAAGAAGCAAAACAACATCGAACGAATCATTATCGTACTGAGCATTCTCCAGTTTCCCGCAGAAAACATCGAGCCCCAGTTGATCAGTTGCATATTTTGCGGCAAGCTTGCTTACTTCCAGCCCTTTAACCTGCCAGTTTCTTTTTTTCAGGTGATCCAGAAGGAAGCCGTGTGCACAGCCAACTTCCAGAAGCCTGCCGCGACCGCGGTAAGGTTCGATATCATCTGCTCTTCTGTCAAAGAGTCTGGTGAATATCTTGTTGTACCTGTTGAAGTTCGCCACATAACCGCCGTAGCCCACGTCTGCACTGTCGTAGTATTCTTTGCTGTACATGTTTTCAAGGGCTGATTCTACAGGTCTGCAGGATAGGTAGATAAGACCGCAATTCCTGCATCTTGCCACTGGCCAGCTTCTTTGTGTACTGAGGGGTTCAGGTTCACTGGCTCCGCACAGCATGCAGTTTACATTCTCTCTTGGAAAATCGGACCAATCCATAAATCCCCCTGTCAACCCTTGACAATTTGTCAAGTATTGACAAATCAGTTATCTTCCGTGGAACCAATATCGACCCTGGCAATATATATAGCAAAAGCACATTGAAAAATATGCAGGTTGCGAAAGGCGGATGAATTTGGCCACCAGACGAACAGAAGGACGCTCTCTTGAGCTGTATCTCCGGGAAATAGGTACTCGTGACACTCTTACATCCGAGGAAGAAGCCAGTCTTGCTCTTAGAATAAGAGAGGGTGACCAGGAAGCTCTTAATGAACTTACCGAGGCAAACCTCCGATTTGTCGTTTCTATTGCAAAGCAGTACGCAAATCAGGGTGTTGCCCTGGAAGATCTTATTAATGAAGGAAATGTTGGTCTTATTCGTGCAGCCAAGGGGTTTGACGAAACAAAGGGCTGCAGGTTCATTACTTACGCCGTCTGGTGGATCAGACAGGCTATTCTGCAGGCTCTTGCGGAACAGTCAAGAATTGTTCGTCTTCCGCTGAACCGTGTAGGCGAGCTTTACAAAATGGGCAGAGCCACCAGAGAACTGGGGCATTCCCTTGGAAGAGACCCCTCGACTGTAGAGATAGCTGGTGAACTTGATGTGTCAAGAGAAGAGGTAGAGGGTATGATGTCGATTCACAGCACCCATCTATCGCTTGACAGCCCGGTTTACGAGGGCAGTGACAAAACCTTCCAGGAAATGATCGCCTCAGAAGGCGGAGTTACCCCGAATGAAGCCGTTCTGGTTGATGCTCTTAAAACAAGTGTAGATGATATGCTCAGCATACTTGATCACAGAGAGCGAACCATCATTCAGCTTTTCTTCGGGATTCAAACTGACAGGCGACATACACTGGCCGAGATAGGACGAACAATGGGTATCAGTCGCGAGAGGGTCAGACAGCTTAAGAACAGAGCTATTGCCAAGCTTCACGAGTGCAGCGACAGTACCACCCTGCTTCATTTCCTGAAATAGAGAAGCAGACTTATGTTCAGAGGATCGCTAAACTGGATACCGGACAATCCGTCGAGCGAGCGCAGACAGATGAAAATGTCTTCTTCAAAAGCGGGCTGGACTCTTCTTGTCGCAGTGGGAATAATCTGTGTTTTTGTTGCTCTGGGATTCAGTATAGGTAAAGGTATCTCTAACAACAGCCAGCTAAGCGCAGACCAGGAGTATTTGACTCTTCAGGGTGAATTGATCCAGTTGAATACACGGGTAGAGAACATGCAGAAGAGTTTTGAACAGGTTTCCCAGCGCGAGGAACGGGCGTTCATGGCTGCTGCAGATATGAACATAGATTTTTCCAGGCTGCTGGATCGATTCTCTGAAGAGAATACAGGTACAGATATTTTCCGTTACATAGATGATATCGAGCTGAGGGTTTACCTTTGCGAGCGGCTGGCTTTTGCAGAGCAGACAGCTTACGATTCTCTTGCTGTTCTTCTGGTGGACAAGGCGGACCAGCTGCGGCACACACCTTCCATATGGCCTGTAAATGGCATATTTGTCAGTGATTTTGGTGCAAGAGTTGATCCTTTCACTGGCGCCGTCAGATATCACAAGGGCATTGATATCTCGGCCAATACGGGAACATCAATTTTTGCCCCTGCAGACGGAACGGTGATCTTTTGCGGATGGAATGGTGGCTGGGGAATGAATGTGGTCATCAGGCACTCAGATCTGATATCCACCAGATATGCTCACTGTTCAGCAATTGATGTTGCTGTAGGACAGTCTGTACAGAGAGGAGATCTGATCGCCAGGGTTGGTTCTACAGGAAGATCAGTCGGCCCCCATGTGCACTACGAGGTGCTCAGGAACGGTATTCAGATAGACCCTGAAGATTTCATCATAAGAGCAGGATTCACAGAAGCAGCATTCTGATTCTAACCGTATTCTGTCATTCCGGAGAACAATGAACACAAGAGATCTGTGGAACAGGTATGCCAGATACTTTAATGCTGAAGAGAATGTGGTTTTTCCAGCGGATCAGCCCGAACTTGACTTCTATGCACAGATAAGAAAAGAATATCCGGGATACTGCCTGGAAATTGGTGCAGGATCAGGCAGACTGGCTGCATCTCTTTACAAAGAATCTGCCACAGTGGCTCTGGAGCCCAGTGATTCCATGCTGGCAGGCTGGACAGTTTCAGATGCTGAACTTGCAGTTCGCGTGCAGGCAACCGGCGAAAACATGCCCTTCAGAACGGGGTCGTTCCCAGTTGTCTGTTTCCCCTACAATGGGCTTCAATGTGTACCGGAGGAAAAGAAGCGCTCAGAGATCATCAAGGAGGCATTCAGAGTAACAGCACCTGGTGGTATTTTTCTTCTGGAAGTAAGTCCAATTTTCGCAAGAAGAGACTCGGAACCACTTACGGAGCGTTACAGCGTAGACATCCCCGGTGGAACCCGGCTTGTACTCAAAGAAAAGGTGGAACGCAGGCGGAATCCAGACTCTATAAAGTATCATATGTTTTACACCACCATGGATCATCGCGGTGAAACAACAGAGCAGATCACACTTGATCTGGCGGTTACCAGTCGTGACAAGATAGTAGCACTTTTGATGGAAAGTGGATTCTGTGATATAATTCAGTGGGGAAACTATGACCGAAGCGCCTATGATGATGAATTATCACCCAGACTTCTGGTTCTTGCTGTAAAGGGGATACGAAATGTTCTTGCTGCTTCTTGTTCTGGCCCTGACAGTTACAGTAAACGAGATAAGTGACCCAAGATTCCCATCAGTGTCTTC
>JAOZLN010000245.1 GCA_029934845.1 Candidatus Sabulitectum sp. | reverse complement strand
TGGAATACACCTGCCTGCCTGTAAGATCAAAGACTGCAAGTTCAGCAAAGCGTGTTTCTGATACAACAAAGGAAAGGGAAGTACATACCCTCTGCGGGTTGGGAGTTACAGGCAGAAGAGCTATACCTTCAGACTGTTCTTCCTCAATGCCCAGATTAGTGAACTGAAATGATATCTCATCCAGTACAGGAGTGCCGAACAGACCTTCCGTTTCCATATGAACAGCATACTGAATGTATCTGTGTGTACTGTCAATAAAGCCCGTAAGGCTGCCTGGGTCGTAGATGTAGTCAGACCAGACTCCCATGTTATCAGGATCATTGCTGGTTCTTACAGAAAAGAATAGATCAGTACCGTCCGGTTCTGTGCCTTCCCAGTTGATGGACTGCCATTCAGGGTAACCCCACATGTCTCTAATGGTTGATGTAAGGTTCCCGGAATCCTTGCCCTCAAATGAGATCCAGTAAACACCACTGGTCTTACAAATCACATCCATAACTCCGTCATTATCAATATCAGCCGGCTGAACATCGCAACAATCCAGCCCTGAAGAAAGCCTGTGTTTCAGCCACAATGTTCCTGTTCCACCTGCATTCTCCCAAAAGGCAACCTCTTCGATTCCAGCTGCGTAACCCCAGGCGGCAGCCAGAACATCCAGATACCCGTCACCGGTAAGATCGACTGCCCTAACGGCGTTAGCACCTACAAAATCAGCGCTAATTGTATGCTGTTCCCATTCAGTGCATGAACCATTGATATTCTCATTCCAGTAAACCTCTCCAGTGTAAGGGGAAAGAGCTGCTGTTGTAACATCCATGTCACCATCCCCGTCCAGATCACCGGCGTGAACTGAGTATCGGTATCCGTCTGATATCTGGTGTTCTGTCCAGAGTGTACCTGAACCATTAACATTCTCGAAGAAAGAACAGGATAGGGATGAAGCACAGAGAATATCCACATCACCATCCAGATCCAGATCTGTGAGGAAAAGCTCATGAATGAAAGTAACACCACTGTAATCTATCACATTGTGCTTCTGCCACGATGAACCTGAACCATTCTCATTCTCCCACCAGGATATTTCACCAGGTCCGTGAGCACCAGTGACAATATCGTTGTCTCCATCTCCGTCAATGTCTGCCCCGCACATATAGTAAGGAGACTCAAATTCGTCTATAAAGTGCCGTTCCCAGACAATACCGATTCCATCGGTGTTCTCGTACCACAAGATGCTGTCTACGGTGCTGTGAATGATAGCCCCAATTACATCAATGTCTTCGTCTCCATCTATGTCCACGGGAAAGGCTGTGCGACAGGGTGTTCCTGCAAATTCAATGATGTGTTCAGCCCAGTTGCTGCCGATTCCATCATTCTCGAACCAGACATGTTTTTCTCCTGTACCAGTACAGGCGACTATATCGGTGTATCCGTCTCCGTTTATGTCTGCATTATGAATAAAGCTCCAGCCGGGAACCCCTCCACCAACGGGATGTCTTGCTGCTTGAACGCCCAGGTAAATTATTCCATCATTGCTATCCCAGGTTACACTGGTTTCACTAAGGAATGTATCGTACCAGTAGTGATCAGGTCCGGGGACACCAGGTCCCCCAGACCAATCAATCTGGTGGATCTCATAGGCAATCGAAGCTAAGGAAATTACTAAGGCCAGTGCGAGCACCAGTTTCACAATGCACCATTCTCAAGTCTGACCCAACCTACTCGAACAGGCATTGAAACAGTTCCTCCAGGTCTGAAAGATAACCATAGTTCAGTAATTCGACGGCCCTGCCATTCTGCGTCGAGATCAGTTACAGGCATTCTTCCCCAGTCGGAATCAAGTTCTCCAATTTTCTTTTCACCGGTATTATTGTTGATATCCCTCCAGCCAAGATACACATCACAGTTACGTTGTGTCATGCCGATAAAGCTAAAGTAAAAGTATTCATCTCCATTGATATATGCATCGCTCATACTGAAGTTCATCTTGTTGTCAGTAAGGTGGCTGTCGCCTATCACACCCTCAAACATTCCCGATATTGAATCAGTGTATGCAGTGCTGCTCCAGCCATACAATGACGAGATATCATAAGTATGCCAGGGGGGTGGGGTGCTGGTGGATTCAGTCATGTCCCATGGGTCTCCACGAACCTCTGCAGCCCAGTCATTGGGCTCTATCAGGAAGGTCATTCTGGCAGTGTTATCACTTGGGTCAGGTTCACCAGTCCATGATGTGGCACGCACTTCAAGTATGTGGGGGCCTGTGTCGTCTATGCCAAGACTATCCCAGTTAAAGATAACTTCTGCAAATTCAGATTTCCGACAGGAGTTCGCGCCAGTGGAAAGACCTAAGAATTTTATAGTTGAAGTGGCAATTGTGTCTTCGGGTGAAGAGGTTATGTCATAGAGCCCTACATTAATCGGCATTCTGTCTCCAGTGCCCATATTATAGAACCTTGCAGCAATATCGACTGATTCGCCTGGAACGGCAGTCATTTCAATAGTAGCAGTATCGCCTCTGGCCGGTAAAATTGTCCAGACATTGTTCTCGGTTATTCTTACATCTGCAGGCAAGTTGTTTGTAGTATCAATGAGTTCAACAAGCCTTGCTTCTCCTGGACCCAGTGTGTCCAGAAAGGTAAATGTTCCGGATGGGCTTTCAGTTCCATCCATGATGAACCTTCGGCTGTGATCCAGCAACCGGTTACTGCAAGCTGCAAATCCAGGCAGACTATCAGTACTGAATGATATCTCCAGTGGTGTGGCTTCAGCCCTACAGTAACGATTCACATAAAAGAGGTAGACTTTATTCTGAGCCGGATTCTCGAAAACTTTTATACAGGGGGGGACGAAAAGTGTGGGTAGGGGGTTTAGAGTTGTTGACACATTAGCACAGTCAGGGAATCCGTCACACCAGAACAGGTTGTATATCTCAGGACCGATCCTGGTGATCTGCGCGAAACTGCGTTCCAAGCTTTGAAACAAGTCTCCGTAGGGTTTGAAAAGCCATTCATTGTAGTTTTCCTTGTATTTGGGGCTGATGGATACCATGGGAGGATCCGGCAGATCGTACAGCGGATCAAACCCTTCCTTCCAGGGTGGAAGTTCTTCCGGGCTCAGATAGGCATATCTTGGATAGTTCTCTGGCCATCTTTCGGTGTAAACATATTCCTCATACGGAGCATCGAAAGGGATCAGGTTGATATCCAGCAAAGCACTTGATATGAAGTTGTAATCTTCAGCTGGATTCATACTGTCTTCTATATAGCTTCTGAGGCTGTAGGGAAGTATTCCTTTCGTCTGATGCATCAGGGCTAAATTACAACTTAAAAGAAACTCCTGCGGAGCAGGTTTTCTCCAGAGCATTGATGTATAGTGAACAGTGGTTCCATTGTATATCTTAGGTCCGCTTGCAATGCCGAATGCCTGAGGGAAGTAAAGGGTTGGAACATCGTACTCCAGGGCTGGGATTACTGTGGAATCAATACCTTCTTCAAAGTGATCGATAAGAAAAACCCAGTCATCGTCACACATGGTTGCTGTTGATGATGAATCACTGTCAACATATCTGAATGGATACCAGTCGAAACAGATGAACTCGGGTTTATTGTTCACTGGAGCGGGTTGACTAGTGCCACTGGGAGGAGCCTGGTATTCTGCGGAACAGAATGCTCTTACAGAAATGGCCTGTCGGGCGAATGTACCCCAGTTTTCATCCCAGAGAAGCCCTGTATACTCGTCTTTCAGGATGGTGTGCATCATTGAGAAGTTGATAGTGGTGGGAACTGCCAGTGTGGTGTCATGCTCAGCAATGTATTTTATCCATGAAAAGATTCCTGAACTCTCAACTTCGTTCAATGCTGGCTCCGAAGGAATTGATGTTGTCCATGCCTGGGTGTAGATGTTTGGAAAGAAACCAATGTACGGAAGAGTATCGTTCATCATGTGGTGTCGCTGTAAAGCCTGACCTTCATCGCAAAGATAGTAGAACCAGAGGGAAGAGTACTCACTCATGATGTCTGCCAGTTCTTCAACTGTTGGTTGAATGCCGAAGTTTTCACTGTGATACATTGTGTCTGCACAGGCAGTGTTGATGATGGAGGTGAACAAAGAATTCGATTGTGCATAAGCATTGTTCGAAGCAAACGAGTACTCTGTGTTTCTGAACCAGAGATCTCTGGCGGGACAACCGCATCCGCTCTTTTCATACTGTACAAGCTCAATGGGCGAGTAAACGAATAGCATCCCGGTTGTGTCACATTTGCTCATAAATGACTTAAGGGTTTCATCTGCTGCCCATTCCCATCCGTGGATA
>JAOZLN010000244.1 GCA_029934845.1 Candidatus Sabulitectum sp. | reverse complement strand
TCGGTCCAAAGGCACTGGACAGGGTAGCTTGTTTCAGCAGATTCACCTACACCCAGGAAGTGCTCATAGATATCGCGCGAAAGGGCCTTCGAATAAAGGAAATTCCAACAAAGATCCGAGGCGAAAGAGAACACGGAGAATCCAGGATTGCTTCGAATCTGTGGCGTTACGCCCACCTCTCTATTGAAGCAATGTACTCTGTAGCCCACGGGCACTCCCCCTGGCGCTTTTACGGAACACCGGCATTCCTGCTTACAGGCATGGGCATTCTTCTTGATGTGTTTACCCTTTCCTGGTGGCTCGTAACTGGAGGTATTTCTCCATTCACTGCCTTCGGAATTGGTGGTTTGTTCCTGATAACCTTCGGTATTCTTCTGGTTCTTTTCGCATCCATCGCAGATATTTCTTCAGCGAACAGGAAGATGCTTGAAGAGATCACCGCCATGGAAACCAGACGGATCAGAAAAGAACTGAACACACCTGCATCATGATCGGAAAAGGCATTCAATGGCAAACATATGGGACTCTACTGTTGGCACTGATCTGTACAAAGATACTCTGACTCGTACATGTGAAATTGCAGAAAAATCCGGATACCTGCTAAATCCTGACCCGGCAAGGGTGCAGAAAGTTGTTGGCCTTATGACCATGAACCTTATGGCCACAGGCTACTATTACTGCCCATGCAAGCAGAGCCATCCTCTGAATACAAAGAAGGATGTACTCTGCCCCTGTCCCGAGATCAAAAAAGAAATTGACACCGACGGCATGTGTTTCTGCAGGTTGTTTTTTAAAGAGGCTGATTAAGCCACTCTTCGGCTTTTTCCCTGGATTTAAAACCTTGCCTCACAAGATTGGAAACCAGTGAGTAACCTTCAAGCTCTAGTTCCTTTGAAATTCCTTCAGGGAATACCTCTGCCGACCTGGACAATCCAGCGGCAATGGTCGCCTTCTGGGCTTCCACATGAAGATCCTTCACAAGATGGCCCGGAGTACGCATCTCTCTAACATCCACCAACGCTGTGAAAGGTGAATTCAGATGTTCTGTAGCCAGTGTTACGTGTTTCACATAGTCAGGTGTTTGGGATGGATCAAGCCAGAAACCCATAAGAGTAATGTAAAGACGATTGACCTCCACATCAACACTGATCGAATAGTTCGTGTTTGAAGCTATCAGCATACACAACCCCCTTCTGTAACATCACATGAATTTCAAACTAGCCCAAGCAGACAGGAATGTCAACAGGCAATCCGATGAAATTTAGTCCTGTATATCGGCTTATTAAGCATTAATAACCACAGAGTCATGGTATGTACTATCTAACAGCGTAAGGCTTGTTCTTGTTTTCCAGGCAGGGAAGAACAATAATTCAACTGTGAGATTGGCTGTATTAACCAGGAGGTAAGTAATGAAGAGATCTGCTGACGAGAAAAGCTACGAAAAACTGAGTCCGTTCGAGCTTAAAGACAAGCTCATTGCAATGGCTGAAAAAAAATCCGAGAGACTGATGCTCAATGCAGGAAGGGGCAATCCCAACTGGGTGGCCACAGTGTCCAGACATGCATTCTTTCTGCTGGGAAATTTTGCCATGGAAGAAGCCTACCGGGTAATGAGCCGTCCAGGCCTTGCCGGTGCTCCTGTTCCAGCAGGGTCAGCTGATCGACTGAGGCAGTTCTGCTTAATACACAGCGAAACACGGGGAGCACAGTTCCTGTCGGATGCCTTGAATCATGTAACAGATGAGATGGGTCTGAACGATGACGAATTCGTTGGCGAGATGGTTGATGCCATCCTTGGAGATCACTACCCCACACCGGACAGGGCTCTGGTAAACGCGGAAAAAATAGTCAGAGCATACCTGAATGTTGTCATGTGTGACTCCCGGCCACCGGACGGGACCATGGACATTTTTCTTACTGAGGGTGGAACAGCGGCAATGACATACATCTTCAATACCCTGCGTGAGAACCATCTTCTGAAAAAAGGTGACAAAATTGCACTGGGAACCCCCATATTCACCCCCTACCTGGAGATCCCTGTTCTTAACGACTACGAACTTGTTATCGTTGATGTCCAACAGAATGAAGAGAAAGACTGGCAGTACACAGATGATGAAATTGCAAAGCTGGCGGATCCTGACATCAAGGCTTTCTTCCTTGTTAACCCGTCTAATCCATCTTCTGTAAGCATTGCTGAAGATTCGCTTCAGAAGATAGCCGACCTTGTTCAGAACAAGAGAAAAGATTTGATCCTTCTCACGGATGATGTCTACGGTACTTTCGTGAACGGGTTCAGGTCACTGGCCGCAATAGCACCTGAGAATACCATTCTTGTTTACTCCTACTCCAAATACTTCGGAGCCACCGGTTGGAGACTTGGCGCCATTGGCATCAACCGGAGCAATGTTATGGATAAGATGATATCTGCTCTGCCGGATGATAAGAAGAAGGAACTTCATGAAAGATATGTAACCATCAGCCGGGATCCTGATTCCATAAAACTGATCGATCGCCTTGTTGCAGACAGCAGAACGGTTGCTCTTAACCACACTGCAGGTCTCTCTACTCCTCAACAGGTTATGATGGTGCTGTTCAGTCTTCAGGAGCTTCTTGATCTGGAAAGCAGGCTTTATCGCAAAGAAGTTCAGGAGGTGGTGAAGGAAAGATACAATATTCTTTATTCAGCTCTTGGTGAACCTACTGTAAAACTTGCCTGCTACGCCAGGTACTACACAACCATAGATATTCACAAACTTGCTCTGAAGAGGCATGGTGCAGAATTTGCAAAGTGGTTGAAGAGCTCCCATGAGCCAATTGATTTTGTCTGGAGGCTTGCTAAGGAGAAAGATGTTGTTTTGATGGATGGTGGCGGATTTGCTGCGCCGGAAATGTCTGTGCGAGTCTCTCTGGCAAACCTTAACAAGGCAGACTACGATAAAATTGGACATGCTATAAGTGACCTGCTTAAGGATTATGTGAACGAATGGGAAGCAGGTAAGTAATGGTAATGGGAATACTTCACGGAATTGCCGAGATATGCCGTAACAACCCCTCTATTCTTCTTTTTGCTGCACTGGCTGGAGGTTACGCATTTGGCAAGGTTAAATTCGGAACCTTCTCGTTCGGCTCCACAACAGGAGTTCTGCTGGTTGCCATTGTAATGGGAGCGATCCTTCTAAAAAACACAACCTTCCAGCTGGGAATAATCAAGACAGTATCTTTTGGATTGTTCATCTTCACCATCGGGTACAAAGTGGGACCTGATTTTGTGGGCGGATTGAAGCGAGGTGGCAAAAAGTACATTGCAGTAGCCATTTTCTTCAGCACTGCAGCCATGGGCGTTGCGTTCGCCGTGGCCAAGCTCTTCCATCTGAATGGTGCCTACGGTGCTGGAATCGTAGCAGGCGCGCTTACCCAGTCTGCAGTTATAGGAACAGCGGACGGTGCAATAATGCAGCTTCAATCCGGAGCTCAAACCCTTGCTCTGAATCTGAAATCCGATGTAGCTGTAGCTTACGCGGTAACTTACATATTCGGAACTGCAGGATTGATCATGCTTTTGAAGATACTTCCAAAAATGTGGAAAATCGATCTGAAAAAAAGTGCCGCTGAAGAAGAAAGACAGATGGGTTCCTCTGCAGAAGAAGACACGATAGAATCCTTCCACTGGTCAAAACTTGTTGTTCCCAGAGCATTCACCGTAACCCATGATTCCTCCATTGGAAAAGCTGCATCAGATATAGAGGCCTGCTTTTCGGGCAGTGTGGCAATTGAGAAACTGGAAAGGAAAGGAAAACTGTTCGACCAGGTACCGGGCAATACGGTGCTGCAAAAAGACGACACTGTTATTCTCACCGGTCGCAGATCCGATCTTCTGGATGCAGTCAGGCTGATAGGAGCAGAGGTGGATGAAAGCATTCTGGAAGGAATGCTGGGAGAGATCCTGGATGTCTGTGTTACTTCAAAGAAGTATGACGGGAAAACACTGGGCAGGGTATTCTCAGAAATTGGCCACGGTTGTTTCGTACACAGAATTCTGCGGCAGGCTCATGATCTGCCGGTAAACTCCGGGCTTAAGATCCATACAGGTGATGTTATCAAGATCATGGGAGCAAGATCAGATGTTGAGAGGTTCATTAAAAACCTTGGCTACGCCGAACGATCAACTGCAGTTACCGATCTGGTTGCAGTGGGGATAGGCATCATCATGGGCACGCTTATCGGCCTGCTCTCTGTGACAGTTGGTGGTATTCCAATCACCCTTGGCGCGGGTGGAGGTGTTCTGGTAAGCGGGTTGTTCTTTGGCGGGCTCAGGTCAAGAATA
>JAOZLN010000034.1 GCA_029934845.1 Candidatus Sabulitectum sp. | reverse complement strand
AGTGGTTCTTCTAATAGCATCGTTTTTTGCAGACAAAAAAAAGACCTTGAAAGCCTTGAAGATATCCTGGAAGAAGTTTACTGCAATTCTTCCGATGTTTATCGTAATGCTTGTGCTTGTCTCCATTTCAATTTTTATACTTCCTCAAGAGATTATCAGTGAATACCTTGGCGAGAAAGACCTTATGAAAGGCATGGGAATCGCTGTAACAGTTGGTTCTCTTGCTCTTATGCCGGGCTTTATTGTGTTTCCACTTTGTGGTATCCTCAGAGAGCAGGGTGTGCCGTACATGGTATTATCAGGGTTCACAACTTCGCTTATGATGGTCGGGTTGCTAACTCTTCCCATTGAGAAAGCATATTTTGGTTTGAAAACAGCTCTTATCCGAAATGGTATGGGTCTTCTTATTGCCCTGGCTGCTGCATTTATCACAGGGCTGGTCTTTGCGGAGGTTATATTGTGAAGGCGAAATTCCCCGTAATCCTTATTCTGGCTTATGCTGTTTTTATTGTTTTTTCTCTGGTATCCGGGTACCAGCCGGGGAAGGATATCGGTTCAAATTTTCTTTCTTTCACTCTTTCCATGCTTAAGATCCTGCCGGGAGCATTTATTCTGATCGGTCTGTTTCAAGTGTGGATCAGCAAAGAGAGGGTAGAGAAACATCTTGGTGAGGATTCTTCTGTAATGAGTTTTGTCTGGGTACTGCTTCTTGCCGGAACCACGGTGGGAGGGCTTTATGTTGCCTTTCCGGTAGCGGGGACTCTTTATGAAAAAGGGGCGAGATTACAGGTTATTCTGGCGTACATTGGTTTTGCAGCCGTCTGCCGGATACCTATGATGGTTTTCGAGATGTCATTTATGGGAGTTAAATTCACCATGGTCCGTTTGCTCGTATCAATCCCGCTGGTTGTGATCTCTTCGGTGCTGCTTGGCAGGTATCTTACCGCAAGAGACTGGAAAATGACATCTCCGGAGTAGTTTGGAGAGAGTTCAGAGTTTTGAAGAGTAAACGGGATGGCGGCATCTTATTCAGAAATGGGACAGGGATTGTTGTATTTCTGTGATCCTGCACTGATCGAGGGGGTGTGATCGAAGAATGAGTACTTTAAGAAAAAAGCTTGCTGCTTTTTTTAGACCATCTGTTCTGCCTGCAAAAACACGCGTTCTCATGGAAAATGAGGGGCTTGTATTTGCAGAGGAGAAGGTTCGCATCACAGTGGTGTATCACAGATTGAAGGCCCCTGGCAGGAATATTAGACACAAAAGAGAAACCGTATGGGGTTCTCTGGCCATATCAAAAGAGCGACTTGTTGGATATGCATTCAAGAAGAGGATCATCCATCTTCCCTTTCGCAGCGAAGAAACCCGAAGTGTCAAATTTTCCTGCGTGAATCAAAAGGTTCTGGTAATTGCTTTTGATCCTGCAGTATTCAACCCGAAGCAGAGCGGAAGTATGGAGATCAGATACCACTTCTCCAGGGCTTTGGAAGCCTATGAGATCATCAGGGATCTTATTGGTTAACAATCGGGGCGGGGCAGATATTTCTTCTGCCGCATTTAACACAGAACAGCCCCATCCAGATCCCGTCAAAATACTCTTCCAGTTCCTGTATCTCATGCGGATCTTCGGTAATCACTCCGCACTCAAAATTTCTATTTTTTTCTGACTTTGCCCCGATCCCGGCACCTGTAAGATTTGCGCTGCCGGTGTAGGCCATACGGTTATCCACTATCACTATTTTTGAATGAACCCTGGGGCAGAGCTGCATTTCGAATCCGTCGCCATTGTGTAACTCTGTGAGTTCAGATAAAGTATTTATGAACGGAGCTGACGGCCTGGCTCCGTGAAGAATTCGAATGTTCACACCTTTTCTCTGGAGTTTCTCAAAGTGACGCAGAAGGGGCAGGCTGCCACGCCTTCTGCCCGGTACATGCAGATCTTTAACATTTGCTGTCGCAATCCATATTCTGCTGTCGGCCTTCAGCATGCCGTCCTCCACAACGCTGATGTAATGGGCTCTGTCGGTTATCAGCTTCATTTTGCGGCTTTTTTGGCCTCCTTGTAAAGAGATTTCCTCTGCTTTGCAATGGTCGAGGTAACTTCATACTTGGAAAGCCCTGCACTTGAAGCGTAGTTCTGAAGAAGGGTTTTCTCTGTGTCATCAATTCTGCCGTCAGCCAGGGACATTCTTACCATGGCCTTAAGAACTTCCTGGGCTTCCCCTGTGTTGGCAGGTCTGGGAAGCTGTGCGTCAGGCTGGGTTACCGAGTTGATAATGGTAGAGAGGTGTTCCGCAGAAATGCCTCTGTGCCCGGCAAAAGAACTGAGCATGTCCATTTCCTTGCTGTCCAGTTCTCCATCGGCATACATGGTAGTTGCCATGGCCATAAGAAGAATATCGGCAGAGACATTTGAAGTGCCGGATATGGGAGATACTCCCGCAGAATTGATTCGTGAGGTGCTGAAGGGCTCGATTGATTCAAGAACCCATGTTCCGCTGCCGTCGTTCAGAGGTCTGCCGCAGTATTCGCATGCTCCGCTGTCGCCTCCTGTGTTGGGGGCTCCACATCCCGGGCAGTGAGCACTGTTCAGTTGGGTTGCGGCAAGAGTAGTTACGCCGTGTTTCCGAAGCAGAGTAAATATCTGCGGTCTTATAGTTTTCGGCCCTCCGCTTTTTACTTTACCGGAATAGTCTACCCATTGATTGGCAGCAGACCATTTTACCATAACTTGAACACGATCAAAGTCGCTGCCCATGGTAATGCTCTGTACCTCTACTGCACCAATGGCAGCATCTCCGAAGAAAAGATGGGTTTTTTCATCACGAACATTCTCAAGACTTTCTCCCAGAGAAGTAGAATACTGTTCAGTAGACATTTTTCTTACAGGATTAACACTGTTGTCGAAGTAGCTCTTTATGTATCTCCAGAAGATCACCGAAGCAGTGTCTTCAATTGTCTGAAGGTTGAAGCCTGGGTCGGTTTGTACCATTGCGTCATATCCAGGTACTGCAGAGGGGTTTGTTGCAGTGCTCCACTCAATCGACTGAGTGATCTCGCTGAGTACCCAGTCATATTCACCGCTGGTAATTACAGCGTCACAGTAAAGACACTTGCCGGAATCAGAGAGTTCAAGGTGGGCTCCGCAGTTCGGGCAGACACCCTCAACAAGCCCTTTGCCCGCAAGGGTTTGAACACCAGGTTTTCGGAGAAAGCTCCAGTATTCAACAAAGGTGCCGGAGAAGTTGTCCCGGATCTTTTTACCTGTCTCAAGATTAACATCAATGTCTTTTGCCTTTGCAGTGATCTTCAGGTGAATCGAATCGAAGTGGGAATCGCTCTCAATAGAGGCTATTTCCGTACCAAGAACCTGAACATTCTCCATTTTGTTTCTTATGCCCTGCTTCTTCTGCATGTCGATCTGCAGAGAAAATCTTTCATTAACGCCGTCACTGATAAATCTTCTGACCTTTGACAGATCCTGGTCAGACCACGCCTGCTGTATTTCCAGAAAAGCAGTGTTTGTTTTCTTTATAAAAGCAGCGGATGTAAATTGAGGGTCTCTTTGCTTGATCTTTGCCAGGGCAGTTTGAGTTGCAACAGCATCCTGTCTTTGATTCAGATTGTGATTGCCCGCCTGCTGTATTGTACTGTACTGTTTCTTCAGCCTTTTTTTCTTAACAATTATAGATATCACTATGATTATGATCACAAGTGGAATTCCTATAGCCGGTTGTTCAATGCAAAGTCTTAGAAGCAGGTAGATAATGATTCCAAGCCCGTCTCCACCGCCGGATGAGCCTCCTGATCTGCTGCTTCCATAGCTATGGCCCCCTCCCGCTCTTGCCAGAGCAACTCCTGCAGTGGATACCAGTAAAATCAGCAGAAAAATGACAAACGGAGAGAATCTGTTTCTGAAACTCATGTCGAACCTCCATGTGGTGCGTATATTCTTTTGTTGTATTTACAAGCGTAGTCTATCTATTGAGGGAAGCCATGTCCATATCAGAGATTCAGAACAAGATCGCGAACATGAACGGATTGATCACTGTTGTTGTAAATGACGGCACCAGACCATCTCCGTATAAGTTACTTGCAGACTTGCAGCCGGTACTGGCGGGCAGAGTCAGATTCCTCTTCGCTACCGGAACTCACAGGCCTGTGTCTGTTACAGAAGAACGAATGATCCTTGGTGATGGTTACGCGGGAAAGGTTGTTGCAGAAAGCAATTTGTGCGATCATGGGATTCATGTTCATATTGGCAGCACTGCCCGTGGAACAGAGGTAGAGATTCACCCGTGGTTGCTTGAGGGGCCTGTTCTTGCTTTCAATTCGGTGGAGCCTCACTATTTTGCAGGGTTTACAGGTGGCCGTAAATCATTTCTTCCAGGATCCACTTCGAGAAAGACCGTGGTGCAGAATCATTTTCTGGCTTGTCTGGAAGGGGCACTTCCCGGCAAACTGGCTGGAAATCCGGTACACGAGGACATGATGGATGGAGCAGCCTTGCTTGCCGGGCGAACAGAGATCATAATGGTCAATGGTGTTTTTGGAAGTGACAAAGTGTTTTGCGGGTCATATGATACTTCTTTTTACAAGGCTGTTGAACTGGCAGAGTCCTCGTGTAGTATTTCAGTAAAGAGGCCATATTCTTCTTTGAAGGTAAGGCCGGGCAGGAGTTTGGAGATAAGTCTTTATCAGGCAATGAAAGCGGTGTTCCTGTGGGAAAATGCCGTGGAAGACGGGGGAGAACTGGTTCTTGACGCAGAATGCAGCGAAGGGTTTGGTGCAGGGCAGATGGAGGGTATTCTTATTGCTTCCGGTGGTTCTTTTAAAGTGCCCCGTTCAGCAGAAGAGTATTCTCTTGGTGATCATGCTGTTATTCGTTTGCAAAAGATCAGAAGCAGGATCAATCTCAGCTTCAGAACGAAAATTGACATGAAGAGGTTTGGTTTTTCCACTCCTCCACATTCATGCGAGGCAACAGTAGAAGATGCTGGTTTTTCTTTTCCAGCCGGGGAAAAAGCTGATGCATAATATTTTCAGAAGACGAATGGCATTTATTCTTTTTGCAAGCATCATAATCTGGGTGTTTTTGTGGTACACGCATAACATGGTGAACCAGTTGAACCAGTCTAATAAAAGGGATTGCGAAACAATTGCATGGCTATGGGCGGGAGTTCAGTATCCGCTAAGTATTATCGGCGATGACGCCGGGATCATGTCTTGTACTGTTTGCGGCTCCCCCCGTGAAAGACTTGATCTTTCGGTAGAAAGAAGTTTGCATTTTTGTCCGGTCTGCTCAGACTCAACTGTTTTTATTCACACTGCCCGACTTCTTCCCACAGAGAGAGAAGATGTCATAGATTTTACTCGAAAACTTTTTGGAGAGCTGGTTACCAGACTTGATTTTCCCACAATTTTTGCTGACATGGATAACAATCCGCAGATCGCCAACGGTGAGGTTGTTGACGGGTTTCCGCAGGACAGAATAAGTGAGATTCGTAAAAGGATGGAGATACTTGCAGAGCAGAATGAACCGATTTCCATCGTGGCAAAAGGGGATACTATTGGCCATCTGTTTTACGGTACTTCTGCATTAAATACCGAGATGAGGTTGATTCCTTTTGTGGAGCTTGGCCTGCTTCTTCTTGTTGCAGCAGTGGTGTTCATGTTTCTCCGGTCGGAAATTTCCAGAGATAAGGATATGTCATGGGTGGGATTTGCCAGAGAGACGGCACATCAGATAAGCACTCCTCTGTCCTCGCTTATGGGGTGGATCGAACTTTTGAAGGATGATCCCGAACTTTCCGGTCTTTCGGAGCTTGAAGAAGCGCTTGTACATATGAATGCTGATGTTAACAGGCTTAACAGCATTGCGCAAAGGTACGGGCAGATGGGCAGGCGCCCCAAGCTGACTCCTGTCAGCATAGAGAAAACTGTTTCTGAGGTTGTTGACTATTTCAATGCAAGAAAAGGTCTTTTGGGTACCGGTGTGATTCTTGAAATTGAACAGAGTACAGACGAACACACAATAAACGGGAACTCTGTTCTGCTTGGTTGGGTTCTAGAGAACCTGATCAAGAATGCAATTTCTTCCTGTGCAAGCTCTTTAGAGGGTGGAAAAATAATTGTGAGTTGTGAATACACTCATCCAGGGGCAACCGAAATAGAGATCAGAGTTTCTGATCAGGGACGGGGTATTCCCTACAGCGACCAGGGAAGGATATTCCAACCGGGTTTTACCACCCGAAAAGGTGGATGGGGGCTTGGCCTTTCTCTTGCCAGACGAATAATTGAGGAGTATCACAATGGTTCTATCCGGTTGCTTTCCAGCACCCCTGATGTGGGTACCATCTTCAGTATTATTCTTCCTCTGAAAGGTGGAGATGATCAATGATAACCATACTCTGGGTTGATGATGAGATAGATCATCTTCAAGCTCATATCCGCTTTCTTCGAAAAAGGAACTATGAGGTCATTCCTGCCAGCAGCGGGCGTGAGGCTCTTGAGATTCTAAGAAGCATACGGGTTAATCTTGTTTTAATGGATCAGATGATGGTGGGTATGGACGGCCTTGAAACTGTCCACGAGATCCGAAAAAGCTACAAGGACCTGCCGGTTGTTATGGTTACCCAGAGCGAGGAAGAAGAACTGATGGACAAGGCTCTTGCAGGAGATATTGCAGACTTTCTCACGAAGCCGGTTAATCCCAGCCAGATTCTTCTTGTTTTAAAAAGACTTCTTGAATCGGGAAAACTTAAGGCGGACAAAGCAGCCATCGAAGTGATCACAGAAACTGAAATTATTCGTCACAGAAAGAACAACAGCCTTTCCGACTGGACCCACCTCTATCACTCATGGATGGAAAAGGACACAAGCCTTGGTGGAATACTTGATCAGAAGCTTCACGGATTGCAGGGAGGGGGATTGGATCAGGTTGAGCTGGGGTTCTCGCGATTCATTGAAGAAAGCTATCCGAACTGGCTGGCATCACCGGAGTCTGCTCCCCTTATGGCTCATAATGTTCTGGAAAGGAAAGTTATTCCAGAGCTTCTTAAAGGAGCCGGTGAAGTAGTTTTTCTTGTTGTTGACTGCATGCGGCATGATCAATGGCTTCTTATGGCAAAATTCATTGAACACTGGTATCACAGAGAGCCTGGTTTTATGGTTGCAGGTCTTCCCTCTGCAACTCCTTACAGCAGAAATTCGATTTTCAGTGGACTTGTGCCAAGAGATATCTGGAGGTTTTACAGAACTCACTGGATTGAAGAGTATGGTGTTCCAGGGCTTAATTCCTATGAACAACTGCTGCTGAATGATGCAGTGGGCAGATTTGGCTGGAGAACAGGTAAGAATGCAGTTTATGTGAAGGTCTCCAACCGTCAGGAAGGCGAGAATGTGAAGCGGGGGCTTTCACATTTCTTAAAAGATGGTTTTCTGGCTATTGTGGTGAATTTTATTGATCATCTCACCCACGGAAGATCAGAATTGGATCTTATAAGAGATATTGCACCGGATGTACCTGCTTTCAGAAAACTGGCACAGGGGTGGTTTGAACACTCCTTCCTTTTCGATATGATAAAAACTCTCAGTGCCCGAGGCGCTACAATTGTTGTTACCAGCGACCACGGTTCAACTCAGGCAAACAGAATAACCACTATTCGCGGAGCCCGAGGAATGTCACACAGTGTCCGGTACAGGTTCGGGCATTCTCTTGCGGCAGACCCCAAACATTCCATTGTGGTAAATAATCCTGCTGACTGGGGTCTTCCGGATGACAATCCAAGAAAGACATACCTCTTCGGAAGAGAAGACTATCTTTTAATGCAGAACGGTTTTAACAGGGAAGATATGTACAAATTCAAGGGTTCTTTTCAGCACGGTGGAGTGTCACTGGAGGAAATGCTTGTGCCCTGTGAGGTTCTTAGACCCAAGAAGTACAGAGGATGATGGAAGAACTGGATGTTGCAGGGCTTCAGGAGCTGGCCAGGAAACTTGCTGCTGATGTAAAACCTGGTGACCGGTTCTTTCTTTCAGGTCCGCTGGGCGCGGGAAAATCAACCTTTGCCAGGTCATTCATCCGCTCTCTTGGAGTAACAGGTGCCATTCCCAGTCCGACCTTTATTATGGATTCTGTGTATAGTATTGTAGAGTCTGGACTGGAGGTTCACCACATGGATCTTTACAGGCTTCAAGGCTCAAGAGAAGAAATGCTGATGCTTGGATTTGAAGATATTCTGGAATCCAGTGCTGTGGTGCTGGTGGAATGGCCTGAGCGAATAGAAGATATTACGGAGAGAAGGGGTTGTACTGTCTCTATCTCCAACGGAAGTTCACCAAACAGCAGGAGAGTGCAAATTGAGTGGAATCTGGCTGGGTATTGATACTACTTCGTCTGTTGGCAGCGTTGCGCTGCTGAAAGATGGTATACTTCTTACTGAGTCAATACTGCCGGTAACCGGGTTTCACTCAGAGAAGGTACTTCCTGCAGTAAACAAAGCTTTAAAGAATTCAGGTATATCCGGCTGTGATTTGTCTGGAATAGGTGTGTCGCTGGGACCTGGTTCATACACAGGGCTTCGCATTGGGCTTTCCACTGCTCTTGGTCTTTCGTCAGGCTGGGAAGTTCCGGTTAAAGGGGTATCAACCCTCAGGGTTATTGCAGCAGCTCTTCCTGAAGGTTCTGTTTTTGCATCTGTCAGAGCAAGGAACGGTGAGGTTTTTGCAGGTGCTTTCCGTTCCCCCGATCCATTGTCGCAAGAGATAATACCACAATCTCTTTATTCGTCGCAGGTTCTTGAGGAACTTTTGTCAGACAGAGTTTTTTCAGCAGCAGGTTCCGGAAGAAGCGAGATATCTTCTTCTGGTCTCAGGTGGGTACATCCGCTTATGGATCTGCCAAGGTCTTCATTTGTCGCCTACTGTGCCCGTGTTCTTGCAGAGAGAGATGGTTTTGACAGAGATATAGAACCATTGTATCTGCGAAAGTTTAACCAGAGGATCTCCCCGGAATGAAAACTTTTGAATACTATCGCCCCGATCACAATCATGCTGATCAGCTGTTTGAACTGGAAAAGCTATGTTTCCCCCAGCCCTGGGATATGGCAGAGATTAGGGCTCTTATAGAAAGAGATCCGTTTCTTTACACAATTGGTTGTTTTACAGAAAATATTGCTGTTGGCTACATCTCTGCTACATTTTCCGAACCCGGGACTTTGCATATTATCAGCCTCTGTGTTCATCCGGAATACAGGCGTCTTGGTATAGCAGGAGAGCTTCTGGATTCTGCTGTTTACTGGGGACGGCACATGGAAGCAGAGAAGGTTGTTCTTGAGGTGAGGGAAACAAATGCAGCTGCCCGCGAGTTTTATAAAAGCCTTAACTTTAAAGTTGTTAATTTTCTGCCTGATTTCTACGGTGAGGGAGCCGCTGGTGTATTCCTTGAAAGATCGCTTGAATCACTTCCGCACACCCTGAATACATCTCTTTATCTTCACAACCGTCTTAAAACTGTTCCCAGCATAGGCGTGATCCTTGGTTCCGGGCTGGGCTGGGCAGCCGAGCCTTTCGGCAAAGGGCAGACTATACCTTTCTCTGATATTCCAGCAATGGAGGGTGAGGCAGTTCAGGGACACAAGCACATGGTGCGAACCAGCGCCGACGGAAGAATTATCTTTGTCATGGGTAGAAGACACCATTATCAGGGCTATTCCGGCAGGGAGGTAACCCTGCTGCCTGCTGCTCTGGCTGCTATTGGGGTTGGAACATGGGTTCTTACCAGCTCTGCCGGAGCGGTTGATCCTGCTTACAAGGTGGGTGATGCAATGATCTTTACCGACCATATAAATTTCTCAGGTTGTATTCCCGATTCTCCGGAACACTTCACTGGCAGCAATGTTTATTCGCCTTCGTTGCAGAAAATCGCCGGACAGTGTATCGATAGTTACCATAAGGGTGTTTTCGCCTGTGTGTCCGGCCCGGCTTACGAGACTGCTGCCGAGGTTGCTCTTATTCGCAGAAGCGGGGCATCAGCGGTGTCAATGTCAACTGCGCAGGAGGCTCTGGCGCTTCGGTCTATGGGGTGCAGGGTTCTTGCAATGGCACTGATAACCAACGCAGTGGAAAGTGGAGATTCTGTGTGTCATGATGAGGTTCTTTCCGCTCAGGATACGGTTCGGAGAAAGCAGGAAAAATCCATTGTTCGACTTCTTGAACGGTTGTCACAGTGAACTACAAAGAGGCGGAGAAGTGGCTGTTCAGCAGGCGGCGAATGGGGATGAAGTACGGTCTTGACAGGATGTTGTCGCTTATGGAAGCCCTTGACCATCCTGAAAAGAAATTCAAAACAATTCATATAGTTGGAACAAATGGAAAGGGAAGTACAGCTGCGATACTTTCCGGTATTGCGGGAAACCTGGGTTTTTCCTGGGGGCGGGGAACATCACCGCATCTTCTTGATTACAGGGAAAGAATTGCAGTAAACGACCAGTGGATCTCTGAAGATGCTGTAGCAGAGTTTATTACTAACCACAGACACACCATCCGAAAGCTATCAGCCACATTCTTCGAGATCACAACAGCTATGGCTGCCTGGTATTTTGCATCAATGGGTGTGGAATGGCTTGCTGCAGAGGCAGGGCTTGGCGGAAGGCTTGACGCAACAAGAACATACAACGGAGTTGGAACTGTTTTTACCGGTGTCAGAGTGGAACACAGCAGAATTCTTGGTGATACAAGAGAAAAGATAGCTGCCGAGAAGGTTGCTATTGCCGCTGCCGGAACTGTACTGATTGCTGCTGCGCAGACTGATGGTGTGGAAAAGGTAGTCAGGAGTGCAGTTGCCATGGGGAATCTCAAGCGTATTCTTCCGGTTTCAGTTAACAGGAGCCCCCTGCCCGGTGTACATCAACTACAGAACAGTTCTCTTGCTTACACTGCTGCACTTGAACTTTTTGGCAGGTCAGAACAACAGGTTAAGGATGCTTACAACAGAACATGCGTTTCGCTAAGGTGGCCCGGAAGGCTTGATCACAGAAAAGGCAACCCTTCTGTTCTCTTCGATGTGGCACATAACCCTCAATCGATGCAAGCTCTTGTTGAGCATATTAAACCGTGGAGAACATTCGTTCCCATGGTTGTGGGATTTCTTAGTGACAAACCATGGAAGCAGATGGTCGAACTGCTTAAAGGGGTTGCAGGTCATGTTGTTGTTACCACTCCAGACAGCGAAAGAAGACTGGAGGCAGCTGAGCTTGCAGAATACATGAAACAGGAGGGTTTCCAGGTAGAGATCCAGGAAAAAATTGTGGATGCCGTGGGCAGATGCCGGGAGATAGCAAATGGTTCTGCAATTGTTGTTACAGGTTCTTTCTTCGTGGTGGGGGAGGCAATAAATCAATCTGTTTCCCGCAGATGGGTTGATGCACTCCCCAATTCCAGAGAAGATGGTTTAGATTAGAAGGTCTACGACATTGAAATAACTCAATTCTTATAATTTGAAAGGAATAAAATGGCTAAAGAAAAGAAGTCTGTGTCCAGCAGGCAGAAGCAGGATACCGTGCCCTTCGGCAACATCAACTACATTCTTTTTGCAGTTGGCCTGATTATCATAACGGCAGGATGGTTTCTTTTGAGAGCAGGACACATTTCCATTTCTCCGATAATGCTTATTCTTGGATACTGTGTTGTTATACCTGTTGCTATCATTCTGAAACCGGGAGACAAGAAGGAAAAGCAGTAAATGAATGGTTACCTTAAGTTTGCCATGGCTCTGCCTTTTCTTGTGGTTATAGCCTGCAGTGATGAGCCCGTAACGGTTCCCGCTGCAATGCCCATTCAGATAGAGGATACAGTATTTGTAAATATACCCGGTGGTTCTTTTGTAAACTCAAGAGGCGAAACGGTTGAAGTACAATCCTTCCAGTTGCAGAAGACTGAGGTCAGCAACAGACTTTACAGGTATCTTGCAGACCAGTCCGGGCTTCCTCGTCCTGCTGACCCGGGTTTCCCGGGGATGGATAGCTATTTTTACGAATTTCCCGACTATCCAGTTGTGAATATCAGTGCAGGAAAAGCAGAATCTGCAGCATCGTTTATTGGAGCAAGGCTTCCCACCAGAGATGAGTGGGAGTACGCTGCCTCTCTTGAACTGACCGGAAGTATTGCCGGGCAGTATCCATGGGGAGGGCTGTCGCCGGAAGAGGTTCCCGGTATTCCGGCAAACTATATGGCTCTTGATGATTGGGAACAGCGGGATGTCGATGGTTTTCTGTACACAGCTCCCTGCGGGTCATACCCTCTTTCAAACGGCGGGCTGGCTGATATGGCAGGGAATGCTGCTGAAATGGTTTTCTGTACTTCTGACAGTTCGATACACATCATGGGTGGCAGCTGGGCTCAGGTTGAACATGCAATGACACTGGGTTTCAAAAGGCTGATCGGCCATGGGGATATTGCCTGGTATACAGGTTTTAGAATGGCAAAGTAAAAGCCGAAAGACATTGTCTTCCGGCTTTCTGGTGGGCGAGGAGGGACTTGAACCCCCGACGTCCTGCTTGTAAGGCAGGCACTCTAGCCAACTGAGTTACTCGCCCTCAGTGTGGCTGATAAATAACAACTATGCTCTTATCTGTCAATACTGGTCAATGCATCAGTTCTTTTTCATAATTACCTCATGGTTAGAAAAGAACAAGAAGATAAGGATCAAACAAGTCGTTTCGGCGAAACCTGCCCTGTGATGGTCATTCCTGGTCACCGCAGGCAACAGATCTATTCTGCTCTATTCAATTCCAGGAAGAATGTTTCCATTACAGTTGATGTTCGTGATGGTCTTGCTTTGCTGGGTGTCAGTGCCGTTGACTGGGCAGGTCTGGGCTCAATTGTCATAGGTGAACTGCACCATGAGGGGTGGAATCTTGATCTTCTTGAGGGTTTTACCGTTGAAAGAAAAGGAATTCGCAGGGGCATCATTATTACCGGGATCATTATCAATGATTCAGAGGAGCGGGGCAGAAAATTCAGAGAAGACGCCCATAAGCTTAGCGAGTTGTTGCAGAGACTGGCAGTGGGCCGGGAGGGTGTTATTTCTCTGCTTGACAGATCTGCAGACAGAGTAGAGTGCTACCAGGGAATGCTGGAGGAGCTAGGTCGAATTTACCATGGAGATATTCCAGAAGGAATTCTTGGAAAGAAAGGGCAGCTTGTTCTTTTTATCAGTTCAAGATCTGATCAGTATCTGCTTGCCCGAAAAATATCTGATCTTGCCTGGATCGTAAAAACTAATCACGATCTTGTAGAGAAAGTCAGAACCAGAGGTGGTGCTCCTTTTTACAGAATAAGGAACATCAGAGCCAGGGGTGAACATCTTACCGGCATAAATATTGTAGGTTACGAAAGAGATATTTCTTTTCAGGATCTCACCGCTTCTCTTTCTGTT
>JAOZLN010000243.1 GCA_029934845.1 Candidatus Sabulitectum sp. | reverse complement strand
GTATTGTTTCCGTAGGCTCCGGATCGCCCTATGCAATATCAGCAGCACGGGCTCTGATGAAGCACACCAGAATGGGTCCACTCAAGGTCGCCAGAGAATCAATCGCAATTGCAAGTGACATCTGTATCTACACAGGAGGAGAACTTCAGTCGGAGGAAATATGTCAGCAAGAAAAACGATGACGCCGGCTGAAACCGTAAAATGGCTTGACAGGCATGTTATAGGGCAGGACCGGGCTAAGAGAACCGTTGCAATTGCTATGCGTAACAGATACAGAAGACGGCTGGTGGATGAACCCATGCAATCAGAGATCTATCCCAGTAATCTGATCATGATGGGTCCTACAGGTGTGGGTAAAACTGAAATCGCACGAAGAATGGCCAGCCTGGTTGGAGCTCCTTTTGTAAAGGTCGAGGCAACCAAGTACACTGAGACAGGTTATGTAGGCAGAGATGTGGAAGGCATTATTCGGGACCTTGTCCGTTCCGCTGTGAACCTGGCGACAAGCAAGGCTCGTGAAGAAAAAAGCGAGGAAGCTGAACAAAGAGTAGAGAAGAAGCTTCTTGATATCATTTCCCGAAGTGGAATCGATTACGGATCCAATGAAGAACTGTCGGATCTGCTTCGCCGGGGAAAACTTGATTCAATTGAGATCGAGCTTTCAGTTACAGAGAAAGCCCTGGGTGTTGAGATCTTTCCGATGATGCCAGGTCAGGGTTTCGATAATCAGATGAATGACCAGATGAAAAAAATGCTTGACAAGGTTATAGGAAAACGAAGAAAGAAAATAAAACTATCAGTTGCAGAAGCAGAAAAAAAGCTTTTTGAAGAAGAAATGTCAAGAATTCTTGACGGCGGGAATCATATCCAGGAAGGTCTTAAGCTTGCTCAGGAAGAGGGGATTGTTTTCGTCGATGAAATTGACAAGATAATTGGCTCCGAGGGGGGCAGTGGCCCGGATGTGTCCCGAATGGGTGTTCAGAGGGATCTTCTTCCACTTGTTGAAGGAAGTACGGTTTCAACCAGACACGGCCCTGTCAAAACTGACCATATTCTGTTCATAGCAGCAGGTGCCTTTCATGGAAGCAGTCCAGCTGATCTTATTCCTGAACTTCAGGGAAGATTTCCTCTCAGGGTATCCCTGGATCCACTTTCCGAAAAGGATCTTCTCCGAATACTAACAGAACCGGAGAGCAATATTCTGGATCAGTATATTCAACTTCTTTCAGCGGATGGGCTGGAGCTTATAGTTGAGGAGGCAGCAAGAAAGAAGATCGCTGCAGTTGCCAGGTATCTGAACGAGGAGAAGGAAGACATAGGAGCCAGAAGACTCCGGTCGGTGCTTTCCAATCTTCTTGACGAGTATTTGTTCGGTGCGCCTGACTTGATCCGTGGAAAAGTTCGACTGACTGGAAAAAAAGCAGAAGAGAAACTTTCTGCCATGGTTGAAAGAAAGCACGAAGAAGGTTATATTCTTTAGTGTTGTATCAAGCGTCATTATGAATAGGGGGAGGGATGCACAGGTCAGGTAACGAGGTTGCTTATAAAATAGTCTACTATGGTCCTGGGCTTTCAGGAAAAACAACCAATTTGAGGGGTATTCGAGACATCATTGCGCCGGAGAATCGCGGAAGGCTTGTAACTCTCTGCACAAGATGCGAGAGAACTGTATTTTTTGATTTTCTTCCGGTAAATTTTGCAAGAATAGGAGATGTGCGCATCAAGCTTCACCTCTATTCTGTTCCTGGTCAGGCGTACTATGCCCTAAGCCGAAGAGTAATTCTTGATGGCATTGATGGAGTTGTTTTTGTAGCAGACAGCCAGCAGGAAAGAGCAGAAGCAAATCTTAGCACAATTGACGATCTTGAACACAATCTGAAAAGCTATGGGCTGGATATGTCATTGATCCCCATGGTTCTTCAGTTTAACAAGAGAGATCTTCCAGGGATCATGTCAACTGACAAAATGAATTCTGATCTGAACAAATTCGGCTGGCCAACTATCGAGTCTGTTGCAATTGGCGGCAGTGGTCCGGCTGAGACACTAAAAATAATTGCTACGCAGATAGCCAAGCGCCATGTGCGCACAGGTTGACAAAAAAACTCACATAAGAGTTTTTATCATTCTCCTGCTGCTTCTAGCAGGAGGATATGCTTTCCGCACAGTTTTTGCCAGTTCTGTAATGCCTCCACCAGGAAGAATGCAGGGTGAGACCACACAGGCATACAGGTATACAAAAATGATTTCCACTGGAATGGGAATTCCAGAAGTGGATTCTCTTGTTATGGCCCCGGCAGGGTTGATAACAGCAGAGAACTCTATTTTTGAAGAGTATATCGCCGGAGGTATACACAGAATAACGGGTGGGGATTTTGATAGTTTCCTGCTCATATTCTGTCGTCTTTTTCCGCTTCTTTTAGTGCCTGTGATCTTTTTCTGGATGCGAAGTTCTGGTTTCTCCATGTGGGAATCTTTCGGTGGAGGGGCGTTGTATACCGTTTTTCTCCCTGCTCTTCTAAGAACCCGGGGAGAGAGTTTTTACCGCGAGACAGTTGCGCTGCCACTGATCGCCCTGACCCTGGCTCTTACTGATATGGGAATCAGAAGCAAGAAGGGCAGAGTTCTCAAATTTTCTATTCCAGCAGCAGTGGTATTGTTCCTTGCCCTTGCGTCCTGGAAAGTTACCGGGTTTGTATCATTCTTTCTTTTTCTCTGGCTTGCTTTCAAAAGACCTGCTGTACGTGCGGTGCTTCCTCTTGCAGCAAGTCAGGTGATTGCATCTGTTCTTATCTCTCATATGCGTCATGACGTTGCCATTCTTTCTCCTGGTACAGTTATGGCCGTTGCTGCCCTGGCTTCAGCGTACTTTGCCGGCAAACTTGTTCCATGGTCGGGTCTTCTTGCTTCTATTGCATCAGGATCATTTTTAAATGCCTCATCCACGGGGCATGTGTCTTCTGTAATTGCTGCAAAATTCAGATTCATGTTTACACATCCTGAAGATCCAGGACTGCTTTCGGGGGATGCCAGACTTTTCTGGGTCAGTGGATATACAAGCCCTTCCGGTGGTCAGATTGCCCTTCTTTTTGGGCTTTCTGCTATTGCTGCTGTATTGGGATGGAAACTATTCAGAGAAAAATCACGGGGCTCTATTATGTTCTGGCTTCTTCCACTGACTCTTGCTGGCTATCTTTTCTTTGACCGGTTGCATGTGATTCTTGCTTTGGCTCTGATTCCACTTCTTATAGCCTCATGTCGTGGCAAGAAATGGATGCTTCCAATAGTTCTCTCTGTTTTCGGATGTCAGAGCATGTTTGCTCCGAAGCTTGCTGATGCTCTTTCCAGCAGCGGGATGTCATTTAATGATTCATCCTCACTTCTCCGCGACTCCGAGCTTGATGATCTTCTTTTCTGGGCAGAAAATAACAAGGGAACACTGCTGTCTTTCTGGCATCTTTCAGGATTGCTCTCGGCCTACGCGGAAATGCCTGTGGTAACACACACTTTCTTTGAGAATGCGGAAAACCGTGAGACAATTATTGAATTTGCGGAACGAATTTACGGAAGCGAAAATGAAATGGTTGTATTTATGCAGGACCGGGGCGCAGAGTACCTTGCTTACCAGGCTGACTTTATTTTTGACAGGTCACCACAGGGTCTTCTTTACCTTGCAGCTCTTACGGATATCTCTGACGGGTCACTGGCGATCAGGCTTCAATACTACCCTGAATCGCTTGAAAGGCTGGAACTTGTCTGGCAGGGGCCATCAATCAGAATCTTCAAGCTGGATGGGAATACAACGAATTTGCAGCGACATCCGTTGTGGGAGGCGCGATATGGAGGTTTTATTCATACCAGGGAAATGGCTGGCGCCGTAGTCAACTTCCCAGTTGAAACAGGAATTTACCTTGCAGATCAGGGCATGTCATCCGGCGACCCGGCAAAACTGTCAGCGGCACTGCTTATTTTCGCAGGGGAAAAAGATGAAGTTCCAGCTGACGCTGCAATTTCACTGCTTCAGGAGCTTCTAATGGCTAATCTGGAGGGCAACTATCAGATTGATTATCTAGAGGAAGATTTTATCTCATATCTTGCAGCATGGGGGCCTGATCCTCAGCTCCGCTTTGATCTTGTAAGACTTCTCAGAAACAACAACAGGCCACAGAGAGCAGATTATCACATGGGAATTATTGAGAGGATGGGAAGAACGGATCTATGAGTATCAAATTTTTTAAAATGAGTGGTGCCGGGAATGATTTCATTATGATCGATAACAGATCCGGAGAATACAAATCCATCCTCACCAAAAAGAATATTGCAGACATCTGCCGGAGGGGATTGTC
>JAOZLN010000242.1 GCA_029934845.1 Candidatus Sabulitectum sp. | reverse complement strand
ATTCCCGCCTGTGGCATGTGCAATAAATCTTCCAAGTTTCCTGCCGGGAGAATCTTCCACAAATTGTAGATTAGCCTGAACAGGATCAACTACAAGAACTGGTACTCCCTGTCTTCCAAGGTGTACAGCCTGCTTTCTGACCCTCTGATATATTTCACTGTTCCACACATCCCCAACCGGTACAGGTTCGGGATAGCAGTCAGATATAAGTATTATGAAAGTCTTTTCCGCACTGGACTTTGAAACTCTTCTTAACTCTGCTGCAGAAAGAGCGAGCAATTCATCAAGGGGGCTTGATCCATGGGGTTGCAGCTCGTTGATCCTTCCGAATACCCGCAATCTGTTCCTTACTGGAGGAAAGAGAATAACGGATCTGCCATTTTTTATTACAGAGAGACCTACTCTTGAGGATTGATCAAAAACCCTGTTGAAAAGCCCGTCAAGCATCACTCCCATATCCTTGAGGTACTCCTGAGAAGATCTGCTGCCATCAACTGCCAGCATGGATACAACTCTGGGCTTTGAAGACTTTTCCCATTTTCTCCAGTATTCCTTTTTAAGAGGGGAGAAGGGAAGTTTTTCTCCTGCCATGGCAGCAGCCTTCACCGAGAGCAGAGGATTGATCTTGCTGATGTCAGATGTGGGAACTGCTCTTACAGGACGACCATGAACCGGGTCTTTTACCATTCGCGTGGATTCCTGAGCTCTTCCTATACCTGAAGCTCCAAGGTCGGCAGAGAATTTCTTTACTTCGCGAAAAAACTTGTTCTTCATGGACTCAGAGAGCCCACTGAGAATTCCGGTCTTCTTTTCATTTGTTACGATATTGAGCCCTGAACGGGATTTTGTGTTTCTTATTGATGTAAAAACCTGAGAAAGAATGCCGTCAGTAAGCTCCTGCATTTGCTTTGATGCAATGTTCTTTTCACCGCGTCTGGCCATTTCAATCGCAAACGATACTGATTTTGTGATGTCTTCTACGGGTGGATGGTTGCCAGTTTTGCCGCACGATCTGTGACCCAGCGCAAGATAAGCTACAGTTCTCAGGTGATGGCCGGTGACTTCCTTTTCTTCCAGAAGTACAGCTAAAGCTACACTGCTTCTGAACAGTGCAATATCGCCCCTGAATCCTCTGGTCTCCAGAGCGGAGCATGTGAAAGCGCAGGCCTTCATAAACCATCCTGGAATGCTTACAAATCCAGTTGTATTTCTTGCCCGGAGGGCAGTTTCCATAATATCTGATGTTTCCGTAGCAGCGAAATGGGATGTAAGCACTCGAAGTCGCTTTTCAGGATCAGAAACAGTGTGAAGAACTGCACACAGTCCGAACTTGTCCAGCATCCTGCCTCTGATCTCACCTGCTGCGGAAACCGTGCCGAGTATGGGTATCCCTGATTCAAGAACGATGTCTTTTATGTTGTCCTTAAATAGATCAAGATGCTCCATTACAATAATGCGGTCTGTTCCACTGTTGAGCAGACCGGGTTTCTTTACAATTTGTCCTGAACGAAGAATTGAGTTCAGATCCATACTGCCGGTGAGGGCGGCTGAATCGGCACCTAAAGGAATTCTCACCGTGTTAATAAAGCGTTCTGTTTCCAGGAGTAGTTCGCTTTTCCCGGTTCCAGATGCTCCTTTAAGAAGCACGCCGCCAATTCGTTTGTCTACAACAAGCAGGGCTGCAGCAAGGGCAGCTCCGGTCTGATGAAGAGGGATCAAACGTTCTGTTTCAGGGCTTCACGCCAGTTCCATGTTTTGCCGGCTGACTTGCTTTTTCCGTAGGTTGAGTAGCCGTTGTCAAGTGCTTTCATTATCTCTTCTCTGTCTGGAGCTCTTTTCAACCCACCCTCACGGGTTCGGTGACTTACACAGATCGGGGCAACCTTCTTCAGACAATCAAATGTTACAGATTCTTCTCCTATAAATGCAGCAAAAGCCCTTGCAGCCCGGAGAGTAACAATATCTGCCCTTTGTCCGTCAAGCCCCATTCCCGCCATTGCTGCAGCAACGGTACCAAGCATTCCAATGGGAAGAACCACTTCAGACAGTTTTCTGCGGGCATGAGCAACATTGCTTTGTAGCTTTTTATCCTCTTTTGTAAATATCTCATGGAATTCAACAGGACTTTCAGCAAATGCCAGTGCCCTTTTCACGATCTCGATCCGTTTCTCAGGTTCCTCAATAGTTTTTATGGGAACACTCATGGCGAACCGGTCAAGAATTTGCGGACGCAGCCTTCCCTCTTCCGGATTCATAGTGCCAAGCAGAATGAATTTCGCAGGGTGGGTAATTGAAACATTGTCTTTTTCAACCCAGTTAACCCCAGACGCTGCGCAATCAAGAATATTGTCGGCAATGTTGTCCGGCAGCAGGTTCACCTCATCAATGTAGAGCACCTGGTTGTTAGCAAGTGCAAGCAGTCCCGGTTCAAACTCGACTTTGCCCTCTTGAAGAAGTGCATCCATCTTCAGCGTTCCAAGAAGTCTGTTCTCGTCTGCTCCAAGAGGAACATTAACAAGTCCGGGAATCAACATTACAGGGTCTCCCGGGTTCTCTCTGCACTGCGGACAGAGCAGAGCTTCACCTTGAATACAGTGATAACTACAGTTGCTGACCTCTATCGAGGGCAGAATCTCAGGCATGGCCCTTACAAGGGTTGATTTTCCGGTGCCCTTCTGACCAGTTAGCAGAACACCGCCCATTCCAGGATCAACAGCTGAAAGGATCAGGGCCAGTTTTGCCTCTTCCTGACCAACAATCGCAGAGAACGGAAATGTTATTTTCATTAAATCTCCATTGTTGAATTTCCTGAATTCTGGAATTCAAATACATACACCTTCGGAATGTCTATGGGATCCAGGGAGAATGCCAGCAACCCGTGTTTTGATACACTCCACCACAGCAGATCAATGATCTCTTCGGGATCAATCCCCATGATCCTCACAGTGAACAATTGCTCTCCTGAATAGTCAAACACATCGAAGAGAGATTCACCACTTGTGCCATCGAGCACCCATAGTCTTCCAAGATTGTCAGCATGGAGCCCCTGAGGAGGGATTGTGTAACGGAATTCGCCAGGAGAGTAGTTGCCGGGTGCTCCTGAGTTTCTTGCGCTGAACATGCTGTTGAATCTTTCAGTTTCTCGGGCCAGTTCTTCATCTGTTTTCCGAACTGGAGTTATGTCTCTCTCTATGGTAAGAAAGCATTCACCCTGGCTGTTGAAACCTTGAATTATATACTTTTCAGCAGATACAGGTGCGACGAATACATTGCCTTCAGAATCGCATGTGAATGCACAGGAGAATATGGAATTCTGTATGGTATTTGTAATATCATCGGGAATCATCTGAGCTTTGTTTGTGAAGAAAGTATCCACAGGGCAGAGGTCATTCCCAAAGGAACAGATTGAGTATTCAATCTCATAGCCTTCAGAATTGCTGTTCATATACATGATGCCGCCAATATACCTGCCCGGCCCGTTGTACTTGCTCCAGTAGGGTACCGGGAATTCGAAATTCTCGGGCATGTCGTGAATGTGTGTTCCATTCTCGCTGTAGACTGAGATTCTTCTGATTGTTCTGTCAAAGATCAGCATGCTGTCAGAGGGAAACGGCACAATTGCGTCCGGACTGTTGAACTCACCGGGACCGCTGCCCCTGCGCCCTGCGCGTGTAAGGTATTCACCGGAAGGAGAGAAGATGTATGCACTTGCACTCAGTCGGTCAAGAACTGCGATGTTGCCGTCTGACAGGTGGTTCACATCAGATACAGCCCCCAGTGTGTACAGTGTGTCAAATTCATCAGCACTGATCACAGCAGTGGGATGAATGGAATACAGCGGTGTCTCCTGTGACTGATCTTGTGTTTCCTGTGAAGAATCGCAGGACAGAGATACAGCAAGAAATATCATTAATACAGGTTGAATGGAAATTACAGGTTTTCCTGGCATAAACACAGCTCCTTCTCTTTAAGGTAAATCTACATTTATACCAGAAGAATGCCAAACTGTAACTGATTGATTGTCGTAGGGTAAGATAAATAAGTGATTAGTTTTCTGGAAAGGACGATATTGACGAGAGATCAAGGATCTATGTACCTGCGCGAAAGCAGGGCAGTGCTATCTGTTTCTGTGCTTCAGTGAAACTCTTCCGTACCTGATCACTCTCAGCGGGAGCCAGTGCTCCGGAAGGTGGCTGAAGTACGGGTCTCTTATGAATCGGCCTCCCAGAAGGATCAGGTCAGCCTTCTGCTCACTGTTTCTTATAAGTCTGCCTGCAGCCTGAATTACCCTGTTTATTCCAGGAATGGCAAATGCATGAAGAAAGCCGTCCCCATGGCACAGACAAGAGAAGACTGGGAGGCA
>JAOZLN010000033.1 GCA_029934845.1 Candidatus Sabulitectum sp. | reverse complement strand
ATGTTATTTCGTTAAAGGCTGTCTGTGGGAATTAGATCATGTCTCCCTGTTCGGCATTCCAGCTGAATCCATCGGCTCCGACCTCTACAAGGTACTTGACATATTCATCGCCGTCTTCATCAATAAGTTTGATATCATAGTTATCAGGTGTTACCATTGAAGTAAACTCGTCTCCAGGCTCCATGATATCTGTTATAAGGTTATCGCCCCAGCCGGACTCTGCTGACGGACTGATGTAAATCTCATGAATGTTCCAGGCGCCGAGATCGTTTGTGACCTTTATGGGAACCTTGCCACCACAACCTGCTATGAGAGTTGCCATAAGTGCAACAGCCAGCAGTAACGCGAATCTCTTCATTTTTCCCCTCCATTTTTAACAAAAGCAGAATCAACCATTGAAACTGCAAATACAACATTGACAGCTACAATAAGCCCGGGGCCGGTGCAGGTAAACCCTTGGTTTCCGCTGCTGTCACGGAATGAACCGATCAAGATCGTTCATTGTGATATTCCAGCCTGCGCCTTCCCCGGATACAGTTACAGAATGTATGGTGTAAGTATCATTGTCTTCATCCACTGCTCTGATATCGTAAGTGCCGGGTTCTAGCAGTAATGAGTACTGTTGCTTGGGCACAAGAGCGGTAGCTGCCAGATGATTATCACTCCAGTTGGCGCTATCTGTTCTTCTGTGGTAGATACCGGTAATTATCCAGCTATCAAGGGCGTTGCAAAGTACAAACCTACTGCTGCCAGTACCGGATTCAGCTGGTGGAGACAATCTGTCGTCTCTGGTGATCTGCCAGCTGTAGTTCTGAATGTCCGGAGTAATCGGAAAAATTGCGTGGGTGTACTGATCCTGGAGGTTGTCTTCTGCATTTAGGACATAAGAATTATAATTGACTCTGACATTGATCGTTCTGCCTGGAAACAGTATAAAGGCCTCAAGCCTGTCTGGACCACTCTCGGTGTTTTCTTCCTGTTCAGTAACACGAAGCCAGTAGATATCTCTTTCTTCCAGCGTATTGGTAATTCTTATTGTGCAGGATCCGGAACCTGACCAGTACTCGCCGCCTGATTCAATGGTTTCTTCAAAAACCATGCGATCTGTGATTGATATGTCTATTTGCAGGGTTTCTGTTGAATCGGTAATTGTGACAGAAGAGTTGTAAACACCACCCTCAGTATCTACAGCTCTGATCGCTGAATTGCTTCGTGGAACGGTGAACAGTATAACTTCGCCAGGCTCGAGAGGCTGCTCCAGGCAGTTGGAAGTGTCATTCGGTAGATAGAGCTCTGCCAGTGTAATGTCTTGAATGGCGTTTTTAACAGTGAGTCCGGTTGTGTCTTCGGGTTTGTAGATGACTGCCAGCAAGGTTGCGATGGTAACCAGGGTGATTATTACCGCATACTTAGTTCGACTCATCACGATCCTGTTCTGTTACCCGCCAGAATATTCCCTGGTCGTTCAGCTCGACCTGCCAGAGAGTGTAGGTGTTTTCTTCGGAATCCACCAGTCGAATGTCGTAAACGCCTTCTTCCAGCCAGATCGTCATTGCTGCACTGGTGCCGAGAATGCTTGATCCAAGCCAGTCTTCTCCCCAGGAATCACTGTTGCTTGCCGAGCAGTAGACATTCCAAATGGACAGGTGTTCAAGGTTGTTTCTAATTGAAAACTCACAGGTTCCTGTGCCTGCAGAAATATAGGTTGGTTCAGTTGACTCCCGGGAGGTGGAACTTACCTCTGGTGCACCTTCCATTATCTCATTGAGGAATTCATTAAGCCTGGGAACCAGATTCAGTTTCCAGCGCTGGTTCTGGCGGACAAACTGATAAGATGTGATCAGATTACCCTGACCGGAAAGCAGATAAGCTTTATCATTCCTGAATTCAATGGAAATCACAGTTTCCGAGAACGCAAGCAGGTCTGTGTCGGAAACAAGGGAAGCCAGCAGTTCTTTACCCTGGTTGTCAAAAGGAACTCCTGCATCGGTGTAAAGCACCGCCATTTCATCAAGTAGCTCTAGTGTTTCATCCGAAAGGCCTCTGGAAAGGCTGTTCCAGTTCTCTTCAGATGCATCTGACATAAGGGCGTTGTAGCTTTCTAAAACTTCTTTCTGATCACTGCTCCAACCAATACATGCCAGAATCAGCATAAAAAGAGCAGGTATAATTAGTTCTTTTTTCAACGCGAACCCCTTTCCCGGTTTGCTTCCTGTAGGACTCTACCCATTTGAAGCCAGCTGGTCAACATCCACTGTTGACCCTTTTCCATATCAGTTATTATAGGCAACTATCAAAGAATTGCCGGGGGGGATATATGGAGTCGGTTTCTTTTCCAAGAATGGTGGAGCTGGATACTGTTACAGGACTTCCTCCAAGGAAGATGCTGGATCATGATCTGCCTGTACTGCTTCGATCCATGGGGGCATCCGGGCTTCCAATGTGTTCAATTATGATCGACATAGATCACTTTAAGAAATTCAACGACGATCACGGACATGATATTGGTGATCTGGTCCTGCGACATGTATCATCACTGATAAGAACCGCTGTAAGATTTCGCGGTGAGGCGTACAGATATGGTGGAGAAGAAATTACAGTATTGATGCTTAACACCACTGGAGCTGAGGGGCTTGCCACTGCAGAGAGGATATGTTCAATTGTAGGGAACTCAGAGATCGTGACCCAGGCTGACGGTACTGAACAGCTTCTATCTGTCCGGATATCACTTGGGGTTGCGTCGACAGATACAGTGGCTGGATCTGCGCTTCTAGTTTCTTCCGACAGGGCTTTGTACAACGCCAAATCCAATGGAAGAAATCAGGCCATTTTATTCAGGAAAGACAGAGAACAGGTTGTTACAACAACAGTTATCGATGTTCACTTCCCATCAAGAACCGCAATTACCGGAGGTAGCTACATACTTTTGAAGAAATGGTTCAGCCGAAGTGATCTTACAGATATTGAAGCAAGGGAAATTAAAGACCCTAACACCGACAGCAGCGAATATGCTGAAGGCCCTGTACCGGCCTTTGGTCTGGTTGAAGCAGAGATAAGAGGTCGGGTAAGTGCTATTGAGCGCAGGGGAAACCATACCTACTTCAAGTTTGAGGTAAAAAGCTATATAATAGATTTGATGTTTAAGTATATTCAGGATACACGCAATGCAAACCGTTAGTTGTCGTTTTTTATGGACAGGCCGCGGTTCGTGCCTTTCAAATGTTTCTGTTAACATAGATGATGCAGGAATAATTTCCAGCATCGAGAAGAATGTGGCTTCGTTCAGTGCTTTCGATTGCTATTTTGCAATGCCGTCGTTTGTAGATGCTCATGTGCATTACGCATGGATGGTGGTTAAGGAAGCATCAGTGGATCTTTCTGACATCAGATCAGCAGAAGAGCTTCTGACTGTTCTGCGATCAACGGTTGACAGCAACAGGGAAGGAATTGTTCGCGGTGAATCCTTTGATGAAAGTGAATGGAATAACAGCGATCTGCCCTCACTTTCTCAACTTGATTCTGTAACCGGAAATACTCCGGTTTTCCTTCGCCGTGTTTGTGGTCATTCTGCAATGGTGAACTCAGCAATGCTTCGGCTGATTGGTTCTGATGTGCCGGGCGTGAACAGATCAAGAGGTATTTTGAAAGAATGGCCTGTGCTGCACTTTGAACAGATGTTTCCATTGCCGGGCAATGTGCTTACAAACGCGGTCTCAATGGTTGATTCAAAGATATTCAGCAAAGGAGTTACCGGTGTTTGCACATTCGAGTCGATCTTTACAGCCGAACTTCTGTTAAATTCATTCTCTGCACTTGATGTATCTGTTGCGATCATGGTGGATGACATGAATGGATCACTGACTTCAGATCTTTCTTCCGGAATTGTAAAGATTTTTCTTGACGGTTCTTTTGGTGCGGGAAACGCTGCTCTTCTTGATCCGTATTCTGATTCTTCAACCGGTGAACTTCACTACACTCATGAAGAGTTAACTGCTTTGCTGGTTCGTTGCGGCCGGATGGGGCTTTCTGTTGCTGTTCATGCCATAGGCGGCAGAGCTCTTCGGCAGCTGGACGTGGCTTCCAATTCTGCTTTCCAGATCCTTGGTCATGGTTTTAGTATCAGGATAGAGCATGCAGAAGATCTTATGCAGGCCTGGCCGGGAACATGGAACCATGATTTCCATATTTTCAGTATGCAACCGAACTTTGTGGAAAGATGGCAGAGACCGGGAGGAATGTATGACAGAATTCTTCCGGAAGGTCGATCTTTAGTATTGAATCCATTCAGAACCGTTCTGGATGCAGGTTTTCAACTCGGTTTTGGAAGCGACAGTATGCCTCTTGATCCTTTGTACGGTCTTAAGGGGGCAATTAGACACAGAACTGCAGCTCAATCTGTTTCGATGGCTGAAGCTCTTTCCGCATACACTCTTGATGCAGCTTCCATATCCGGATTGGATCACCTGGCAGTTCCTCTTGCCAGAGGCAGAACTGCAGATATGGTTTTTCTTTCCGGTAATCCGTTTCAGAATTATGATAACGTCTCGGTTGATGCTACAATGAAGAGTGGCAGCATTGTTTTTGGAAGAAATATTTTTCGAAGGGATCTAAATGTGTAGCTTGGACTGGACTGATCCGTTCGCCGTTGCAGAGCTATTAATTAGAAATGCTCTTATTGAGGATGAAGCTCTTGGTGACATGGCCTCACAGGCTTTGCAGGAGCACGGTGATCTGCCTGTGGTATGCGATGTTAATCCCAGGGAGAACCTGGTTGTAGCTGGTGTTGATCTGGCTGCTCTTGTGTTTTCCATGCTGCCGGGGGAAGTTCAGGTTGAAAGGATGGTTGAGGAAGGTCAAAGCGTTACAGCAGGCGAAAGGATCGCTGAAATACGCGGCCCGGCAGGTTACATTCTTCGCGGGGAACGAATCTTCCTGAATATTCTCGGCAGGTTGTGCGGTATTGCTTCCACCGCCAGTGAGTTAGTCAGAGCTTGTGCCGGCAGTGGTGTGGAGATACTTGATACGCGGAAAACAACTCCGGGCATGAGGGCTCTTGAAAAGTACGCCGTTCGCATGGGTGGCGGGGTAAACCACCGTTTCTCCCTGGCTGATCTGGCAATGCTCAAGGATAACCACATTGCTGCTGTTGGTGGCGTTGGTAATCTGTTGCCAGTGGTTGGCAGATTGAGAGATGCTGGTGTTCCTGTGGAAATAGAAGTGGATTCTTTAGAGCAGCTTAAAGCGGTTGTACCTCTTATGCCAGACAGAATACTGCTGGATAACATGTCTTTTGAGCATCTTCGGAAAGCCGTTTTATTTGCCCGGGGCACAGGAATTTATCTTGAAGCTTCCGGTGGGATCACCCTTGAAACAGTTAGAGCCGTTGCTGAAACAGGAGTGGACGGTATCTCGGTTGGTATGCTTACCCATTCTGTTAAGTCTTCAGATGTTGGTCTTGACTGGCACTACAAGTTTTCTGAGGAGTCTGTATGAAAAGGCTTGCAATTGATGTTGGGAACACTAAAACTGCACTTGCTCTTTTCCAGGGAGAAGATCTTCTGGGACAGTGGAGGATAAGAACCCAGCGCTGGACCTCTGACGAACTTCGTGTTCTTGTGGAGGCCATGTTGACCGGTGAAGGATTCTTTTCGCCTGATGATGTTGCTTTTGCATGTGTGGTTCCCCAGGTGCGTCATACTGTTGTTAACATGTGTGAAAAATGGTTGAAACTTCTTCCTGTTAATGTTTCCTGTTCAACGGCAGGAATTGAAACCTGTTACAAGTATCCCCATGAAATTGGCCCCGACCGACTGGCCAATGCAGTGGCTGCTTCGATGCATGGGAAGCTGCCGGCAATTGTAGCAGATTTTGGTACTGCTACTACTTATGATGTTATTGATTCCCGGGGGAGGTATCTTGGGGGTGCTATCAGTCCGGGGGTTGGTACTTCAGCCGGTGAGTTGTTTAAAAAAGCTGAGAGACTTAACCCCATTGATCTTATATTTCCAGATCAGGTAGTGGGAAGAACTACTGCTGACGCTATCAGATCCGGTGTTCTTTTCAGTGCAGTTGGAGCTGCTGATCATATTATTGATCTTATATCTTCTGAACTGGATTCTATCCCCGAACTCTGGGCTACCGGCGGATGGGGGAAAGCCCTTGGGAGCAAGTGCAGACATGACTTCAATATCTGTCAGGAACTTACATTACTGGGTATCAATGAGATCGGAAGAAAAAACAGAAAGGGAGTCTACTGATGGCGGAGATCCTTCTGGGTGTTACCGGTGGTGCTGCTGCTTTTAAGGCGGTCAGTCTGGCATCACTGCTGAGGAAGTCGGGGCATTCGGTAAACTGTATTCTGACAAAGGCTGCCTGTGAATTTATTACCCCTACTCAGCTTTCCTCTGTGTCTGGAAAGCCGTGTTTTACCAATTTATTTCCTCACCAGCCCTCTCTTGCTATCCCACATATTTCCCTTACAGACAATGCGGATATTATGATAATTGCTCCTGCTACAGCTCACTTCATAGCCAGAGCGGCCCATGGTCTTGCAGATGATCTGCTTACTTCTGCTTTTCTTGCCTGCAGTGCACCTGTTCTGATTGCTCCGGCCATGAATACAAGAATGTGGAGTAATCCTGCTGTGAAGGCCAATGTCGAGATATTGAATTCCAGAGGAATCAGATTTGCCGGACCGGTATCAGGCACGCTTGCCTGTGGAACTACCGGTTCAGGTCGCTTCATGGAACCTGTGGATATTGCTTCGATCTGTAATGAGATGCTTAAGGACAGAGGTGCGCTGTGAAATTGATCCCAACTCTTGAATGGAGAGAGAATCACCTTCTTCTGCTTGATCAGAGGCTTTTGCCTGTGGAAGAGATCTACCTTAAGTGCAGATCCACCGAAGAGCTTGCTGAGGCAATTCGAACTCTTGCAGTAAGAGGAGCGCCTGCAATCGGTATAGCAGCAGCCTACGGTGCTGTTATTGCTGCCATTGAAACCCCTGAATCGTCCAGTTTTCAGCAGGATTGCAGTGGTCTGCTTGATATTCTGGCTGCCACAAGACCAACTGCTGTTAATTTGTTTCACTGTCTTGATATACAGAGGAAGATCCTGTTTTCGTCAACATCCAGAACTGTCGCAATAGAAAGGCTGTTGCTAAGTGCCCATAAACTTCGGGAAGAAGACCTTGACGCAAGCAGAGCCATGGGGCAATTCGGTGCCGATCTTCTTCCGGATGATTGCACTGTTCTTACCCATTGCAATGCTGGTGGTCTTGCCACGGCAGGGCTGGGAACAGCTCTTTCTGTTATTTATGAAGCACATTCCAGAGGTATTCTTTCTGCAGTTTATGCTGATGAGACCAGACCCCTTCTTCAAGGTGCAAGACTTACCTCATGGGAACTGCAGAAAGCAGGTATTCCAGTAAAAGTTCTTCCTGACTCTGCTGCTGCTTCTCTTCTTATTTCCGGAGCCGTTGACGCAGTGATAACAGGAGCAGACAGGGTGGCTCTGAATGGTGATTCTGCAAATAAGATAGGGACTTATCCTCTTGCGCTGGCCGCTTATGAAGCTGGAGTACCATTCTATATTGTTGCACCTGTTTCCACTTTTGACCCTGGTTCTCCTGATGGTTCCTGTATAGAAATTGAAAAGAGGGGCAGGGATGAGCTGGCATTCATGGGTGGCAGGAGGATTCTTCCTGATGGAGTAGGAGTGTTCAATCCGGCTTTTGATGTAACTCCTGTAAAACTTATTACCTCCATTGTATGTGAGAGAGGAGTAATCTCAGCACCGAACGAGATCGAATGGTGAGGTTGACACGGTGTGTAGTATGCAATACTATTTCAACAATGATTTGACTGACCAGTGCTTTGATGTATTTGTGATCAGGGTGTCGGTTCTTATGTATTTTCGAACAGAGATATTAAGTGGAGGACATAGATAAAATGGGAAGAACCATAGGAATTGACCTGGGAACAACCAACTCCTGCATTGCCTTCAGTGATGGAGGCCATCCTACAGTTATTCAGTCCAAGAGTGGTTCAAGGGTAATGCCGTCTGTTGTTGCGTTCTCTGCCAAAGGAGAGAGGCTTGTTGGGCTTGTTGCCAGAAGACAGGCAATAACAAATCCAAAGAATACGGTTAATAGTATCAAACGGCTGATGGGGCGACGGTATGCCGAGGTGGCAAGCCACATAAATGATGTTTCGTACGAGATAGTCGAGAACAGCAATGGTGATGCTGCTGTTAGAATAATGGATAGAATTTATACGCCCCCGGAGATATCAGCAATTATTCTTCAACAACTGAAACTTACTGCAGAAGAATTCCTCGGTGAGGAAGTTACTGATGCGGTAATCACAGTTCCCGCATACTTTAACGAGGTTCAGCGCCAGGCTACCAAAGCCGCAGGCAAGATTGCCGGTTTTAAAGTAAGAAGAGTACTTAACGAGCCAACTGCAGCTGCTCTGGCATTCATTGAACCTGAGGGGCGAAAGAAGCTTGCTGTTTATGACTTTGGTGGAGGAACTTTTGATGTAAGTATTCTTCAGGTTGTTGATGGAGTCTTCGAGGTGAAAGCTACCCTGGGAGATACCAATCTTGGCGGAGACGACCTTGATACAAAACTTGTTAAGTGGATCATGGGTGAATTCAAATCCGAAACAGGCATCGATCTTACCCGTGATAATATTGCCCCTCAAAGGGTAAGAGAGGCAGCCGAACGGGCAAAATGTGAGTTATCCATGACCCAGGAAACAGACATTAACCTGCCCTTTATTGCCACCGGAGAATCTGGCCCGGTTCACCTGGAGATCACCATAACCAGAAAGCTTTTTGAAGAACTTGCAGGCGATCTTATTAAAAAGACGATCCCTCTTTGTAAAGAAGCAATTGAAGACGCAGAGATGAAAATAGAAGACCTTGATCATGTTGTACTTGTGGGGGGATCAACCAGAATTCCAATGGTTCAGAAGCTGGTTGAAGAGTTTTTCGACAGACGGCCTGCTCAATCGGTAAATCCCGATGAAGTTGTTGCGCTTGGTGCAGCCATCGAGAGTTCTGTTCTTACAGGGCAGCGAAAAGACCTTGTTCTTATCGATGTTACTCCGTTGACCCTTGGTGTTGAAACTCTTGGTGGAGTTCTGGCTCCGATCATAAAAAAGAACAGCCCTGTTCCTATTCGCAACAGCAGAATATTCACAACGGCAAGCGATAATCAATCCGTGGTTGGGGTTCATGTTGCGCAGGGTGAGAGAGAAATTATCGACGGTAACAGAAGCCTGGGAACCTTTGAATTAAGAGGAATTTCAGCTGCGAAGCGTGGGGAGCCCCGTATTGAGGTTGTCTTTGAAATTGATGCCAGCGGTATTCTTAATGTGTCTGCCAGAGATACTACTACAGGTCAAGAGCAAAGTATCAAAGTGAACCCCAGTGGAGGTTTAAGCAGTGGAGACATCGATAGACTCCGCCGGGAAGCAAAGGCCAACGCTGAAGCAGACAAGATCAAAATGAAATTTGTGAGCTTGAGAAACGAGTCCGATGAAGTTATTTACAGGGCTTCAAAATCTCTTGCAGTTGCCCGTGAAGAGCTGGATAAAGAATCCTGGGCAGAGCTGGAGACCGAGGTGAAAAGTCTTAAGGCTTTGCGTGAGAGCGACGATTCTCTTGCCCTGGAGAAAGCCATAGATGAAGTGCGTCAGCTAGAGAATTCTTTGGCAAAGATGATTGAAATGTTCGAGTCTGATGAAGAAGATGCCACTTCCGAATTTCTTGATTCTATCTCTCATATAGAAGACGCGAAAGAATAACAGGAACAGACAATCATTCCAGCCGTGAATATTGCTGTTTTGTTGTTATGCCCTTCCGGTTGTTATATTTTACACTATGAATCCATATGAAGTATTAGGCGTGGATCGAAGTGCGTCCGCCGAGGATATTAAAAAGGCCTATCGCACAGCTGCGATGAAGAATCATCCGGATCGCAACCCCGGTGATCACGAGGCAGAAGAGCGCTTCAAAAAGGTTGCAAGAGCTTATGAGGTTCTAAGCGATCCTTCACGGAGGGATGCTTATGACCGTTACGGAACAACAGATGATCCGAGTGCCTCCCATGGACACGGAATGGGTGGGATGCATGACATTTTCAGTGGCTTCGGCCTGGATGATGCCATGCGGGCATTTATGGAAAACTTTGGGTTTTCATCTGGTGGCTCCGGTTCCGGAGTGGTAAAGGGTGCAGATGTAACTGTAAAGGTTGATCTTGATCTGGAAGAGGCAGCACTGGGAGGGCGCCGGCAGATCGAGGTAGAGAGAAATGTTTCATGCAGTGAATGCTCTGGAACAGGCGCAGATAACGCAGCCGGTTCAGAGACCTGCAGACGGTGTAATGGCATGGGAAAGGTCTCTTCTGTGAGAAATACCCTGCTTGGCAGTTTTCGAACAGTTGACCGATGTCATGAGTGTGGCGGCAGTGGAACTATTCCTAAGAAACTTTGCTCAAACTGCAGGGGCAGGGGTTTTGAGAAAAAGAAATCCACCATTGCTGTAGACCTTCCTGCGGGGCTTTCCGCAGGGCATTACATCAGGCTCAGAGGTCAGGGGCATTATCCGGGTCAGGGTGGAATTCCCGGAGATCTTAAACTGCTGATCAACAAAATTGACTATGGTCCGTTTGAGAGGGAAGAGGAGGATCTTGTTTACCCTTTGAAGATATCCTACCCTCAGGCGGTGCTGGGCGCAGAATTTGTTGTGCCTTCGCCGGATGGTGAATCTCTTAAGATCAAGGTTGAAAGCGGAACATCTGCCGGAACCAGATTTAAACTGAAGAATCATGGAATGGGCAGGCTTCACAGGCGAGGCAGGGGTGATCTGCTGGTAGAGGTAGATATTCATGTGCCTGGGAAAGTGAAACGGAGTGAAAAGGAACTTCTAAAGAAACTGGAGGAATCTCCTTCGTTCAAAGTCAAGAATCGTTAATCAGTGGTGAATTACTCACTGGAGAAACTTGAGTTTAAGCGAATTCTTGAGATAGTTATGGGTTTTGCCGGCAGTCAGGCTGGAAAAGAACTTGTTAGCAGCCTTCTGCCGGCAACCGACAGATCAAGAGCCAGAATTCTTGAAGATGAAACCCTTCATGCCGCCAGGCTGATCAGTGCAGAGATTGAACCTCCAGTTTCCAATCTTCAGGGCATAATTGCAGCGGTGAGGTCGCTTGACAGCGGGGCTATTTCCCTTGATCCATTGCATCTGCGAAGTGCAGGTGAAGCTCTTAGTGACATGAAGGACTTTTCAGCCAGGGTTGGCAGTTCTACAGATACAGTTTCCGGTATTCTTGATACGTCAATAGCTAGTATTCCCAGGCTTGATCCTCTTTTCAGAATGCTTTTGCGAATTACAACGCCAGACGGGGAACTTGCTTCGGACGCATCTCCGGAACTGAAAAGGATCTCTAGAAAAATTCAATCACTTCGCTCTTCACTTGCTGCAAAACTTTCAGCAATTTCATCCAGACTGGCTGGAACTGGAGTTCTGAGAGATTCTCCCTCTTCTATTAGAGCTGGAAGGTATGTACTTCCGGTGACTGCAGGCAGAAGGGGATCTGTAAAGGGATTGATACACGACAGATCGGAGAGTGGAAGTACTCTTTTTATAGAACCTGCTGAACTTGTAGAAGGCGGGAACGAACTTCAGGAAGCCATGCTTGACTTCCAGCAGGAAAAAAGACGAATCCTCCGGGACGCAACTACAGCTCTCCGAAAAGACATTGAAGAGGTCAGAAACGGAATCTCAGTTTTGAGTGAACTGGATCTGGTTTTTGCAAGAGCCAGGTATCATGTTCGTGAGAAAACATCATTCCCGGAAGAAGGTCGGATGGACCTTCGAGAGCTTGCACACCCTCTTCTGCCTCATGACAGCGTGGTAAAGAGCAGGGTCAAACTTGCGGAAGACTGGCGCGTTCTTGTGATAAGCGGGCCTAATGCAGGTGGTAAGAGTGTTCTTTTGAAAGCTCTTTCACTGGCTTCTATCTGCAACAGGAGCGGGCTTGGAGTTCATGCAAGTGCTTCATCGTCAATGCCATTTTTCAACAGAGTCATGGTTTCCATGGGTGATAATCAGTCGATCGCAATGCACTTGAGCACATACTCCGCACGGCTTTCAGAGCAAAAAGATATCCTGGATAATGGTGGTCTGGAAACTCTGGCAATTATAGATGAACCTGCCGCTGGAACGGATCCTGTAACAGGGGCTGCTCTGGCGGCTGTTTTTCTTGAAGAAATGGCTGATTCAGGAGTCAGGACCATAGTTAGTACACACATGGGGCAGCTGAAATTACTTGCCAGGGAAAAGCAGGGATTCTATAACGGGTCCATGTCTTTTAATCCTGAAACACTCACGCCTGGTTTTGAATTTATTTCAGACATTCCCGGTGCTTCCTGTACACTGGAGGCAGCAGCAATTGCCGGTTTTCCCGAAGATATGCTGAAAAGAGCGTCCGATCTTGCAGGAGACTCATTCAGCCTTGACAGTCTTGTGGTCAGCCTTCGTGATCTGGAAGAGACTCGTCAGAAAGAGCTTCATCGCCTTACCGAGGACAGGAAGTATGCAAGAAAGAGTAGAAAATATCTTGAAAATCAGCTGAAGGAAACCAGGTTTGATCTGGAAAAGAAAATAGAGGCGGTGGATGAAGAAAAGATCCGAACTTTGAAAGACATTCAATCCAGAGCCGATTCTCTTCTGGTATCCATGGCAAAGACTTCTTCTTCGGAGGAAAGGCGTGGGAAAAGAAAGAAAATAAGTGAACTTGCTGCCAAAGAATCTCCAGCAGGCAGATTAGAAAAACCCTCTTCAAGTGAAACAGTTTCCCCTATTCAAATTGGTGATCATGTTCAGATAGAGGGCTGGTCTGTCTCCGGTACGGTTGAAAAAGCCGGCAGGTCAAATGTTATGGTTCGAGTTGGCTCAGTTCTGTTGCGAAAGAAATTGACCGAACTTACAAAGATCGATCACCCTGAAGAGAAGCAGGGTGCGTCATCGGTTTACCAGGCCATTGAGGAAAGCCCTGAAGCCAATCTTCTGGGAATGACTGTTGACGAAGCTATTGCTGAGCTTGATATAAAGCTGGATAATTGTACTGCGATCGGTCTGAGAAGGATCAGGGTTATTCATGGGAAAGGGCGTTTGATGCAGGGTGTTACTGACTGGCTCAGGCGGGACAAGAGGCTGAAGAGTGTTTCAATGGCTTCCCCGGAAGAAGGCGGTACAGGTGCATCTATCATAGTGTTGAGGGGGTAAGTTAAGTGGCATTTAAACCTGTTGATGTCGAGATGGTGAAGGATTCTACAGACATCGTATCGACAATTGGAAGGTATGTGGAGCTGAAGAGATCCGGCAGCTCCTGGAAAGGTCTATGCCCTTTTCACAAAGAGAAAACCCCCAGTTTTTTTGTTTTCCCCGGAAGAAGCACGTGGAAGTGCTTTGGCTGCGGGGAAGGCGGTGATGTGATAAGCTTCTTAAT
>JAOZLN010000032.1:11989-13539 GCA_029934845.1 Candidatus Sabulitectum sp. | reverse complement strand
GACAGTATTGGTTACCCTGAACTTCCCATGATTACCTGCTTGATAGCGGTTCCAGACAGTGTTACCCCACCGCTTCCAGCGTACAATTTTGGCACAGACTGTCTCGCAGAGAAAGTCCTCAAGAATACAGCGGTACCGGTGGCTGGTGTATTCGCCAGTTCTCAACCTTCAGCGATTGATGATTATGAGTGGTATGGCAAAGGTATCCTTGAAGGAATATATACTCAAGGGTTCGGAAGACTTGGTGATGCGATTGCTTCAGCGAGAACCATAAATATTGATTATTTTGAAAGTTTCGATGGAGGTTATAAAGTAGGGATTGCACAGTTCAACCTTCTTGGAGACCCGGCGTTGGACATCAGTGACAGAGTCAGATATCCGAACAAGTGCGATCTCGAGATATACACAAGTGACATTAACATCTCTCAGTACCCATGGGAAACGTCAGCTGGAATAAACCTGCCTGTATCTTTCACCATTCAGAACAACGGCAATCAGGAGTCAGATGAGTATGATGTAAGGGTGACGGTTACACACGGTACCAGTGTTAATGTAAGCTACATCAATGGTTGTGATGAGATCCCTGGAGGAGGGGCTGCAGTGCTTGAACACGCCTACACACCAAGTTCACTCAGCATGCCTCTGGATGTAACAGTCATGGTTGAAGTAGACTATAACGAAGACTGCAGTGACAGCTGGCGGGGTAACAACGAAGCAGAGGCAACCGTTCAGCTGGTCGACACCTACCCCACACAGTCCGGCTGGGCAATAGAGGCTGATGGGGTAATTACAACCACACCGATACTCACAAATCTTGATTCAGACCCTGAGCTAGAGATTGTTGCTTTTACCGGAACATCACTTACTGCATTTGATACTGACGGGACTAAGATGTGGCAGGTAACCGGAGAGGGTTTCCTGTCTGGTGTGCATCCCATGGCGGCTGATCTTGATGAGGACGGGAATCTGGAATTACTTCTTGCCTGTATTGATGAAAAGATAAAAGTCATTAGCCATCAGGGAGATCTTCTTTACACACTTGAGGATGCAAGCGAGATATTTGCAGTTGGAAACATGTACACTTCCTCCGGTTTAGAACTATGTGTTGCCGTGGACAACAGTCTTGATCTTTACAGATGGAAGAACGGTGAACTGGAGAGCCTGGCGAGTAAGGATTTCGGCTACTTAGTAACACGAAATTCAAAATCTCTGGTATGTGCGAACCTTGGAGGCAGCCAGAATTATGCTGATGTTGCCTATTTGAATGGAACGATTGGAGGTGATCCAGCTCCCCCACCCAGGAGCACCATTGAAGTGTACAACTGGTCCACATCAAGCTCTGTATACTCAAATACCTGGAATGAATATGTGAACAGTGTTCACCTGGCAGCTGGAACGCTTGCAGGCACCACATCAATTGGATATCCGGCAATGCGCAACTACGGAAGTTCTAACATCCCTGCTCGGATCATCGAACCCGGTGAAACCATTGAAGAGGTCTCCTGTTCAAACACAGACGTCTTGCAAACTGCACAGTTGACTCAGGGTGT
>JAOZLN010000032.1:7265-11889 GCA_029934845.1 Candidatus Sabulitectum sp. | reverse complement strand
GACATAGACAGGGATGGAAAGGTTGAAATAGTATTTGGAACCAGTGAAGGGCTTCTGCACTGCTGGGAGCTGGGCACCTGCACCACTGGCTATGCCCCATGGACTCAGTACCAGCATGACTCTGGAAGAACCGGGGTGCTGGAATGATTGCTCTCCTGCTTCTTGCATGTCTGGGTGTCACAGTCGGTCCGGGATGGAGTGAACCGATCCTGGTAACTGATTCCGCTAACACCTGTAGACCGATTCAGTTTTTAGAAAGAGATAGCCATGGAAGATTTCATCTAATTTGGTCTGGATTCAATGATGAAAAGAGAATCGCTTACAAGATGTTTTCTCTGGATGGTATTACGCTCTTTCCTGAAACTATGATTTCCAATGATAGTCACAGCGCCTGCCTCAGAACGGTTGCATTGGGAGATGGTCTGTATGCCTTCTGGCGGGATTACAATCCTGTATACACTGCTGCCCGAAGTCTTACTGACGGCAGCGAGACACTTCCTGCAACTCATCTGTTCACAACCTACACACAATATCCATACATCCGCTCCAGTCCGGACAGTCTTGGCAGGCTGCATGTTCTGTACAATAAAGGACCCGATGTTGTTTATTCTGTGTGGAATCCTGCTCCGGGTTCCGGATTCACTACAGAATACGAATGGGTGATTGAAGGTGTATCCAACGGTGGTGTGCTTCTGGTGGACGGGAACAGGGTGCATGTTGTGGTGCAGGACCCTGTTTACTTTACCTATGAATACATTCAATATGATTTGAATGGAAACACTGTTGTTCCCCTCATTGATTTTACGCCAGATGACATTTATTGTGGTCGTTTTCCTGAAATTAACACCGATCCAGATGGTAATCCAATGGTTGTAGCGAAAATCTCCGGCGATTATCTCTACTGGAAACTGGATAAAAATACTGGTGTAACTCTTATTGATCAAAAGATTCTTGTGAGCAGCGAGCTGCCCGGCATGTGTCCCAGCAATTCATTTATTGTTAGACAGTTACCTGGGTCTAACGAATTCTATTTATGCTGGACAGATGGCTATCTTGAGCATAGAGTTTTCAATCTTGTATTCGACTCCGATGGAAATATCGTTGTTGACTGGCATATTGCCTATGACTACTCAGACGAGGATCCTGAAGATGTTAAGAATATTGACGGTGTTGTTGATGAAGAGGGCAATCTATACATCATTTACCGTCAGGGCGAAACAGAACCTTATCTTGGGACATACCCCACCTTCGGCTGGTTTGACCACAATTATTTGGGTATTGATGATACTGCTGGGTCCTTACCTCAACCTGAAAGCATTACTCTTTCACAGAATCCGGTTCAAGGGGGAGTTCGGTTTACTTTTTCCACCAGTGAAACTGTAGTTCTGAAAATACTTGATCTCATGGGACGAGAAGTTTCTTCTGTTGAGATTCAAGAGGGAACAGGTTTCTGGAATGGAGCAGGTTACTCCGGGGAAAGACTTCCTGCAGGTGTATACACCGCGACTGGTGCTCAAGGTATATCGATGCAGTTTACTCTCTTGAATTAGATTATTAGATGCAGTATTATTGCTGATGGATAACAAACTAATGCCAACCAAGAGTTCATAATACACTAACGATTCATAAATAAAAGCCCCCTGATCTCTCAAGGGGCTCTGGCGCCTCGAGGAGGACTTGAACCTCCGACCTAGTGGTTAACAGCCACCCGCTCTGCCAACTGAGCTATCGAGGCACTGCGCCGAGCGGTAATATCGGAATCTGAATCCGATTTGTCAATAGAAAACCCGGAGACTTTGCTCCGGGTTTTCGTCTCTTAATTTAACTCTCTATAGCTTTACAAGTTCCAGAGTGGCAGATGCTCCCTGATCGTCTCTGATCACGAACACATATGTGCCTGCAGGGGCAGAAGAGTTCCAGGTCCATGATTCCTGGAAGTTGTCACTTTCCACCTGGCGTCCGTGCAAGTCAAAGATTGCAATGGAGGCATTCACTCCAGGTGCCTGAATTGTAACAGCACCGCTGAATGGATTTGCTGATGGAACTACATTAAGATTATGTATACCGTTGTCTTCAATGCCTTCTGTTAAGTCGATCTTGTAGAGCTTGTCGTTGTCTATATCGCTGACCCAGAGGCATCCATCCGGATCAAGAGCCATACCTCTTGCATTGGGTACCATGTCTATGCCAATATAATCTACCATTGTATTGTTGGTGTCGTAACACTTGATAGCAAGACTTGTATTTTCAGAAGCAACCCAGACAAGACTGTCTGTTGTGTTCATTGCGATATCACAAGTTGTGCTGAATCCCAGGAAATAGGAGAAGTCTTTTCTTGTTGTGATCCCTGGAAGGGTGTAATAGTAAGTTCTATTCTGGTTTCTGGAACTGAGGAAAACATAGTTACCACTTGCACTTAATCCCGTCACCGACGAGACAGGGTTTCCTCAACCACCGCACATATCCACCATGCCCTGGTAGGCGCCGGCGGGCGTGTATTTAAAAACATAGCCATTAGTCAAGTACCAGCCTCCGCAGAGAACCAGATTGTGTGTCTCCGAGTAGCCAAGACCAGTTGGAGCAATATTAGATGTGTGCTGGAAATAGAAACTGCTGAGTATCTCACCAGTTTCAGGGTTGAGTTCAAATACGGAATCAGTTACAGCATCCAGAGCCCAAAGCGAACCGTCACCATATGCTAGACCCGATATGTTAGTATCAGGAGCATCCAGGGTTCTTACTATGGCTTTGGCAGACGCGATGGCTGCTATTACAAGCAGCACAACCATTACTCTGCGCATTGCGCACCTCCTTTAAAAAATTACAAACCACAACAATACTTATCATAACATGTTTCCTGAAACTTTGCAAACATGCCAGCTGTTTCAAAAAACTATATATAGTTAATGATCAATGTAACAGGCCAGTTTTTCCCTGTGCAGAAGAGGGCTCCGTCTGCATTGGCAGCTATTCCGTTAAGAACTCCTCCGGACTGGGGAACAACACTGTTCAGGTTGATAAACCTTTCCACATTTCCGTTGTCCGGGTTAATGAAAAGTATTCTGCTGGTGCGCCACTGGTTGGCCAGTATCTGGCCATCTGCATATTCAAGCTCATTAAGGAAGAACTGAGGCTGGCCGTTAAGGGTGACAGATACCGAATCAAATACGGAGAAGTCATCTGGATCTCTGAACCTGAGGATAGCGGTACCATCACTCTGAATCAGGTGTTCACCAGTGTAACAGATTCCCCAGCCTTCAGTATTCAGATAGAATTCATCCTTGATCTCCATGGTCCACGGATTAAGAAGAAATGCTGTATTCTCTCTCCAGGTAAGAAGACACACTGTGGAATCATTAAGGAAAGTAAATCCTTCTGCAAAAAAGGAATCCGGAAGCAGCAGTAAATCCAGAACCTCACCTGTCCCAATATTGGTTCTTCGGAATGAGGACTGACCGTAAATGCCTGTGCTTTCCCATAGATAACCGCAGCGTATTTCCAGTCCCTGGGTAAAAGCGCCCGGGTCGTGGGGAATCATCCCTGTAACGCCAGGCGCTGATAAAAGCAGAGAAAGAAGATAGAGAATTACTGTCTTCCTCCGGATGATGCGCCGCCACCAGTGCTAGAGCGGCCACCTGTTTCTGTACCGCTTCTGCCTGATCTACCGGAAGTCTCGCCACCTCTGGAAGCTGGCTGAGTTGTTCCTGCGTTGGTATACCTCTCTGTGAATCTGGCTGTTCTTACTGCTATTTCTTCCGCTGTCGGAGAGGAAAGAGAACTGGATTCTATCTCACTCAGAACCCACTGTACTCTGTCCGAAGGTGCCGGATGAGTTTGCCAGAAACCAGGGCCGGTTGTATTCGTGATACCATCCATTCGGGTAAGTACTGCTGCAAGTGCCATTGGATCGTAACCTGCTCTGGCCAGAATATGAACAGCAAGACTGTCTGCCTGCTGCTCGGAATCACGGCTATAGCCACGGGTAACAAGGTTCATTGTGATGTCATCAACCACATCGCCGTAGTTGTCAGAGAGCTCTTGTACATCGCTACTGCCGAGATGCTGTGCACCCTCATGGCCAAGCGTAGTCCAGGCTGATGTAAGCTTGGCCTTTTCAACTGACTGTATTCCATGACTTAAAGCAATGTGAGCCACTTCATGGGCCAGTATTGCAGCAAGTTCATCTTCGTTCTGAGCAAGGTCACAGAGACCTTTGTTAAGCAGTACAATGCCACCTGGGCATGAAAGGGCATTAATTCCCTGGTCGTCCAGGATCATGAAGTGCCAGCCGCCATAGGTGAACGGCATGGGAGAAAACCCTGCAATTACTGCCCCTGCTTCGTTCACATAGGCAACTGCATCCCAGGTCATCATGGGTGTGGATGTTGCAAGAATGTTGGCTGCGACCGCTCGTCCGATGTAATACTCTTCAGTTGCTGTTATCTCACGATTGGCTTCATCAAATGCCTGGTAAACAGTAACAGCACTTGCCAGTTCATCGCTTTCAACTGCGTCTACAATATCACCAAACCCGAAGGCCAGCATCGCGATAAGTATTATTGCCGTCATTCTGTTCCTCCGTCCAGAAGCAGTCCTTCAACCAGAAAGACCTCAAGAACTGCCG
>JAOZLN010000032.1:3017-7255 GCA_029934845.1 Candidatus Sabulitectum sp. | reverse complement strand
ATGGCATCTACTTCATCCCAGGGAAGATCTTTGCCCGAGGCATAGGAACTTTCCACATCGCTGTTAAAACCTCGCCCTGCAAGCATGATCATGTCGCTGTCATCGGTACCCTGAGAACCCTCTGAAAGAACCGCCCCGGTTAAAGCAGTTGTGTGAGCCCAACCCTCAATTCCATTACCCGCTTCAATGCTGAACCAATCTCCCTGCTCGCCGGTAATCTCCACAATAGAGCCGAAAACAAGCTCTCCAACCGGCTGGGCATAGAAAACGGGAGTGGGGAAGATGTACTGTTCCCTGATCATAACGGTGGCAGTTCCACCTACTTCAATCGGCGTATCCTCTGCGATCGCACTTCCTGCAAGTACTGCAAGAACCACAAAAGGAATTATTAAAACCTTCATATCTCCTCCTGTCAATATGATTAACTTTTCTAGCAGAATCTGTGTAAATATATGTAAAGAACCTACTTTGATGTAAGAACCCATGTTCCATCCCATTCAGCAGGGGTTCCTTCCTGAATGAACCTTCTGCATCTTTCTACCATGGTTTTTGAAGGTCCGTCCTGCTTTATTTCCAGGAAGAGCTTCATTGCCAGGTGGAATTTGCCACTTCTGTAAAGTTGCAGGGCTTTACTGTATTTCTCTGCAAATACCGGCATTTGTAGAACAGGTTCCCAGATTGTGACTGGTGTTTTCTGGCCCATTACCATCACAGTGTCGATCTCTCTGCATTTTATGCTCTCGGGAAGAAATTCCTTTGTTGTATTTGAGATAAGAATAGCAGTGCTGTAGACCTTGTTGACCCCTTCAAGACGACTGGCCAGGTTGACGTCTGTCCCCATCATGGTGTAATCGAACCTCTTATCGCTACCCATATTCCCAACAACCATGGAGCCGCTGGCAAGACCCATTCTGGTGTGAAGAGACGGAAAATTGATCTCCTCGAGACGTCTGTTAAGATCAGCGTGGACCCTTTGACATTCCAGAGCAGAGGTCACCGCTCGCAGTGCATGGTCCTTGTATTCTACAGGGGCTCCCCAGAAAGCAATAATTGCGTCCCCCTCAAACTTGTCCACAGTGCCGCCTGATTCCAGAATGATATCCGTCATTTCCGTAAGGTAGATGTTAAGCAATTTCACAAGCTCCTGGGGATCAAGTTTCTCACTTATCGTTGTGAATCCTGCAATGTCACTGAAAAACGCAGTCATTACTTTTTTCTCTCCACCAAGCTTGAGCATCTCAGGATTCTTTGCAACCAGAGAGACGATGGCTGGGGAAAGGTATTGTGAGAAAGCAGCTTTCAGGAATTTTTTGTCTTTTGTAGCATACTGGTAGGCAATAACTGATCCGCCAAGAAGCGTAAGAAGACCGGAAGCAAGGGGCGACACAGCCTTTAGCCACAGGTCATAGTGGTGGAAGGTATACAGGCAAACAGCAGCATATGCCAGAATAGTGAACAGGCCGGTGAGTGAAGCGGGGATAACTCTGGGGATGAATACAAGAGCTGATGCAACAGCAAGGCTAAGGAAAAGAGTAATGAAGAGTGTTGTAATAATACCATGGGTTGCCACATGTCTGCCGGAAAGAATGTTGTCCAACACATTTGCAATAACTTCTACACCGGGACATCTGGCGGAATATGGGATGGGCTTAAGATCCATAAGATCTGAGGCTGTGTAACCTATAAGCACAATTTTACCTGCGAGAGATGATGGTTGAAGTGATGATGTGTCACCGGACATTGCAGAAAACACATCAGACACACTGATCGCCCGGTAGCTGCCTGCAGGGCCCGCAAATCTCACTTGTATTTCGTAATCTTCGGTAAGGGGTATCTCTGAGTTACTCCAGAGCAGAGCATTGTTCTGCAGGGAAACATCATGATCGTTTCTGAAGAGCATAGCGATTGCAAGTGCAGGCGAGGGCACAGCACCGGTTGCAGTGCGGAAAAATAGAGGTGTCTTCCTGAATATTCCGTCAGGGTCAGGATAGGCGTACGGCGAGGCCAGGTAGGCGGCTCCTGCTGCTATGCCGTCTACAGGAGGCGAAGCAAATCTGAAAGGAGTTAACTCCCCATGTGGCAGATGGACATCAATGAGCGCATTCTCTGGTATTGGCTGGCCCTCTTCCCGGCCCAGCCCAGTAATAAAAACGGTATTTCCTCTTCCGGCAGCTGCACCGAACACACTGTCTTCACCTGCAGAAAATGTTGAACTTGTAGAGAATGTGATATCGAAATAAACAACCTGAACACCTGACCGGTAAAGGAACGCAGTCATGTCAGACCATATCTGCCTTGGCCATGGCCACCCAAGCCAGTTCATAGATTCCAGGGATGCGTCATCCACGCTGATTATTATTATGCTGTCGTTTACGGAACTCGCGTCAGGGAAGAGGTTAAACCTTAGATCCAGGGTGAGATGCTCCAGATCTTTATGGTAGTTACTCATGCTCAGAGACATTGAAAGCAGTGTTGATATACCGGCAATAATGAATATCAGTTTTTTCATGATTCGCTAATATAGTCTTAAAACTAACGCTGAGCAGAGTACTGAAACTATATTCCCCTTCAATGTTTTGCAAAATCAGGAGGTGTGCGGAATGGATCTGCCAGTAGTGGCCATAATAGGCCGGGTGAATGTGGGCAAGTCTTCGCTTTTCAATAGATTGATTGGTGGAAGAACCGCCATTGTCGATAATGAAGCAGGCGTTACCAGAGATCGTAAGATAGGTACCGGAGAATGGGGTGGTGTTAATTTTATAGCTGTGGATACCGGAGGTCTTTCCCCGGGCAGTGATGACCCTTTTCAGGAAGCAATTGTAAAGCAGGTGCATCTGGCGGTACAGGAAGCGCAGGTTATTATTCTTCTTGTGGATGGCACCGAGGGAATTCACCCATTTGATGAAACTGCTGTTGAGCTTGTTAGAAAAAGCGGTCTTCCATGCCTGCTTGCCGTTAACAAGATCGACACCAACAGCAGGCTGGGTATGGAACATGAGTTCACGGCACTTGGTCTGGGTACGCCATGGCCCATCAGCGCGGCTCACGGTCTGGGAGTGGGAGATCTGCTTGATGAAGTTGTCCGGGATCTGCCTGTAGTTGAGAATCCTGATTTCGATGGTGTTTCTGTAGCTGTTATTGGCAGACCCAATGTGGGCAAGAGCTCCATTGTGAACCGTCTTCTGGATGATGAACGGAATATCGTCACGCCTGTGGCCGGAACAACCAGGGACTCAATCGATTCATATCTGACCTGGAAAGAGACCAATTTCCGTCTTATTGACACAGCTGGCCTTCGCAGAAAATCCAGAAAGATGGAGGATATTGAGTTCTACAGTACTCTTCGCTCCTGGAAAAGTGTAGGCAGTGCCGATGTTGTAGTTGTGGTTCTTGATGGTAATGAATATCCCACTACTCAGGATCTGAGGCTGGCCACAAGAGCCTGGGAAATGGGCAAAGGGCTTCTGCTATGCGTGAACAAAGTTGACCTTGGTCTGGACAGGCATCTGTGGATACGAAGCGTTGTACAGAGATTTCCTCTTGCAAAATGGATTCCTATATTCTTTACCAGCGCCCTTGAAGGCCAGGGCATGGGCAGACTTCTTCCCATGGTTCTTTCCGTTGCCGAGAGGCGCAAAATCCAGGTTCCCACCGGAAAACTCAATAAGTTAATGAGGACCATTGTAAACGAAATTCAGCCTCCATCCCCAAAGGGGAAGATGCTTAAGTTCTTCTATATAACTCAGGTAAAAGACAACCCCCCGGTTCTGGTTGTTTTCGTTTCGCGGGCAGACCTGATCCCTGATAACTACAAGAGTTATTTCGAGAACAAAATGCACGAGGAACTGAATATGAACGGTGTTCCATTGAAGATAGTTTACAGAAAGCGTGAACACTGATGCAGGTCGGATTCTACATTCTGATAGGGTTCCTGTGTGGTTCTGTGCCTTTCTCATGGCTGCTGGGCAGGCTTAAGGGTGTCGATCTGCGGGAACACGGTTCCGGTAATCCAGGTGCCACAAATCTTCTTCGAACAAGCGGTACAGCTATGGGGGTTATTGGTTTACTGCTGGATGCCGCCAAGGGAGCAGTCCCTGTTCTTGTTGTGACTTCCTCTGTGTCTGCTCATCCCTGGTTACCCAGTGCTGTTGTTATTGCGGCAGTTTGCGGCCATGTATTCATGCCCTGGTTCGGTTTTAAAGGTGGCAAAGGAGTGGCTACTGCTCTAGGCGCTCTTC
>JAOZLN010000032.1:0-3007 GCA_029934845.1 Candidatus Sabulitectum sp. | reverse complement strand
CTCTTCTAGTACTATCCACCTATCCGGTTCTGTGTGCACTGGGGCTGTTCATTCTTCTGCTTGGGCTGTTCAAGATGGTTTCTCTTGGAAGTGTTGCTGCTGGGCTTTCCCTTCCTTTCTTCGGTATTCTGTTCAACGCACCAAAGTATCCTGAAATAGTTCTAAGCATTATTGCTCTTGCAATACTTGTAACCCACAGGGCAAATATTCAGAGAATATTGAATGGTACTGAAAGGAAGATCGGTAAAAAATGACCGGTGGACTTCTGTTGATGAAAAGCCTTGTGGAAAAGGATCTGAAGGTTCGGTACAAAAGAAGTTTCCTGGGCTTCCTGTGGTTTCTTCTGAAACCACTTTTCAGCATGGTTGTCTACACCGTTGTTTTTACCCGGATACTGCGGTTTGGCGGGGCGATAGAACACTTTTCACTTTTTCTTCTTACAGGTCTTCTGCCCTGGAATTTCTTTTCGGCTTCGCTTTCGGCCTCTACAAAGACTCTTCTTGATAATCAGAAGCTGATTCGATCGATCTACTTTCCCAGAGTTGCACTGCCAATTTCTTCAGTGGTAGCAAATGCAGTTCATATGCTTATGGCACTGGCAGTACTGGAAGTTCTACTTATAGCTTTCGGACACACTCCCAATCTGTCTCTTGTTACCCTTCCGATTGCAGTAATATTTCTGGCCGCAATGACCGCAGGATTCAGTATGATGATTTCAGTGGGCAATGTGTATTACCGGGATGTATCACAGTTTCTTGAAGTGATCCTTCTGGCCTGGTTTTACGCAAGTCCCATCATCTATCCTCTGGGCATGGGTATCATACCTGCCAGAATGGAAGCTTTTATCAGATTTAACCCGGTTGCAGGTGCCATGGAGATATTCCATTCTACAATGTATTACGGAACCTGGCCGGAGTTATGGGCATGGATCTCTCTGGTGGCCTGGACCGTTGTGATCCTTGCAGCAGGCCTTCTGATCTTCAAGCGCATGGAACCTTCTGTAGTGAAGGAGCTGTAGCATGCAGAAAGGTCTGATACAGTTCTCTGATGTCTGCCTTGATTACAGACTTTACCGTGACAGGTCTGTAAGCATCATGGAAACATTCATGAATGTTTTCGGACGTAAGACCAGCCGCGAATGGTTCAGAGCTCTTGATCATGCTTCTTTTCAAATATCCCCCGGAGAATCTGTGGCTCTGGTGGGCTCAAATGGTGCAGGCAAATCTACTACGCTTAAACTGCTTGCTGGAATTTACAGCCCGACCTCCGGTAAAGTTGATACCTCGGGAAGAATCGCTTCTCTGCTTGACCTTGGTGTGGGTTTCCATCCGGAGCTAACCGGCTCGGAGAATATTTTTCTTAATGGAGCTCTTCTGGGTTTTGATCAGAAAAAAATGCGTGACCTTCTTCCCGGTATTGCGGAATTTGCCATGCTGGAACGGTTCATGGATACACCGGTTAAGTACTACTCTTCAGGGATGTTCATGCGACTGGGCTTTGCCCTTGCAACCAGTGTTGATCCGGACATTCTTCTTATAGATGAGGTTCTTGCAGTTGGTGACGCTTCATTCCAGGCAAAATGCTACGACAAGATATTCGGTTTTCGAGAATCCGGTAAAACCATTGTTTTTGTAAGCCACGACCCGGAAGCAGTTCGCAGACTGTGCACACGGGCGATCTGGCTTGACTCCGGCAGGGTCAGAATGGACGGTCCTGTTGATGATGTTCTGGGGTCATATCTGGATGCCAATGCAGGAAGACTTCAGAATACAGCTGCCCTGGCCGCGCCCCGTGAATGGGGTAACCGTGAGGTATTTTTCAGCAGGGTTACACTCACCGATGGCAATGGAATACCCACAAGAACTTTCAGGCAGGGAGACACACTGAAAGTAAATTCGCTGATTGAAACAAGGGAGGGCAGAGAGGTAAAGAACATTATTCTTGGTTTTTCCATTCACCGTCCGGACGGTGAAATTATTCTCGCCTCCAATAATCTTGAGAACGGAGAACCGCTTCTTACCATTTCCGGTTCAGGGGAGGCATCGATTTCCATTACACCGGAAATAGTTGAGCCTGGCAATTATCTTCTTTCCATATCTCTTACAGGTAACAGCACCGACTACCACTGGCAGGACAACTTCTACCCCATTTCCCTTCTGGGTGCAAAACAAACACCGCCACTGAGAATAAAAAGCCTCAGGGTCGTCGGGAAATTTGACAAATATTCTTAGTAACTGCAATTGTATTAACAAGATATAGACGGCAGTCATCCAGATGCTAACCGTTGGGCTTTCGAGTAATTTGGAATAAAAAAGGAAACAAAGCCTGATAGAGTGGAAAAGGGCAATAGAGAACAGGTAGACTTCCAGAGTGACAGTGACACTGTTCCCGGCGTGAATCAATTATTATACAGTAGTGTGAGTGTGTTGAAACAAAGGAGATGTTCATGGCTAAAGGAAGAGACGCCCAAAAGAACGTTAAGACAAAAGCGGAAAAAACGCTGAAAGAGAAACGCAGGGAGAAAAAAGCAAAGAAGGCTAAAGGTTAGCCAATAACGGTTACCTGGAATTGATAACAATACGGAAAACATCGTTGCAGGACGCGCTGCAACTGTTGTTGGTGTTGTCTACCGACATGGTTCTTAAAAGATATCCTGGGTTTGATCAGAATGAAAAGCTTGAGGCGGATGATTTCCTGAAAGATATTCGAAAATGGTGTGAGGGCAGATTAAGTTATGAGTTTTTATGCCGGCAGGGTCTGTAATGGTTGTGCTGTTGAAAGAAATTCCCATTGAAGAAAAGCATGTACTGAGGAACCTTCTCGAGCTGTACCTGTACGATTTCAGCGAGTTTGATAAATGTGATGTGAACAGCCATGGATTGTACGGCTACAAGTATCTTGATCACTACTGGACAGAGCCGGGAAGGCACCCGTTTTTCATTGAGGTGAATGGTAATCTGGCCGGTTTTGTTCTGGTAAATAATTTTTGTTACCTGTGCAAACCAGG
>JAOZLN010000241.1 GCA_029934845.1 Candidatus Sabulitectum sp. | reverse complement strand
AAACAGGCTCTGCTGACTTAATATGGGAAACTGTTATAGCAGAAGCCCTTCCTCTGGAAAGCACAGAGATCATGGATGGCTACGATCCGGATTATCCGATCTTCCCCGGAACATCATATCAGTACAGAACCGTTGTTCTTACAGCCTCAGGAGATTCACTTTACAGCTCTGTTTTTACAGGAGCGGAACTGCCTGAAGGAGAGTGGTTCAGTACCAGCGAAACTCCTACTCTGATAGGTTGTGTTTTTTTTCTGGGGTTGATCTTCTACTATTTCCACAGGGCGAAAAGAGGCTCTGAATTCTACCTTCGGCCTATTGCAGGCATCGAGGCTATTGATGAGGCCATAGGCAGAGCCACAGAAATGGGCAAACCAATCCTTTACGTACCGGGGCTTTCAACTATTGGTGATGTTGCAACGATTGCCAGTATAACCATACTTGGCAGGGTTGCGAAGAAGGTGGCTGAGTACGGAACACCACTGCTTGTTCCAAACTGCGACCCTATTGTTTTTACCGTGTGTGAAGAGACTGTTCGCCAGTCGTACATGGAGGCTGGAAGACCGGACGCATACGATACAGACAGTGTTTTCTTTCTTACCCAGAGTCAGTTCGCCTATGTAGCCGGAGTTAACGGAATTATGATGCGCGATAAACCGGCAACAAATTTTTACCTGGGAATGTTCTGGGCAGAGTCTTTGATCCTTGCGGAGACAGGTGCACTGTCCGGAGCAATACAGATCGCCGGAACTGATGCAGTGACCCAGCTTCCGTTCTTTATAACAACCTGTGATTACACACTTATTGGCGAAGAACTTTATGCCGCCAGTGCTTATCTGGGCCGGGAGCCAAAGCAACTTGGATCCATCAAGGGGCAGGATTCGTGCAAGGCTGTAATAATGAGTTTTATAGTGCTTGGTGTAATACTAAGCATCATTTACGCCATTACCGGGAATGAATCAGTGATGTTCCTCGGCCGTTTTCTGAACTTGTAGAATGCCTGACCTTCTTGTTCCCCTGTACGCAGCTCCAGAGAGTTTCAGTTGTAAAGGGTTCAGGGTTAGAAGATCGCTTGCCCACGAGGGCGATACTATTCGAAAATGGATAGAGGCAAACTTCTCATCGGGCTGGGCGGCTGAAGTGCTGCCTGCTGTCAGCAGAACTCCGTCTACCATGATCATTGCCCTTGATGAATCCACTGGAAAGCTTGCAGGATTCTGCGTGTGGGATTGTACTGCGCTGGGTTTTCTGGGGCCTGTGGGGGTAGCTGAAGAGTACAGAGGAGCCGGGGTAGGTCGAGCCGTGACCATTGAAGTTCTTCACTGCATGCGGGAACAGGGCTACGGTTATGGAGTAATCGGGGCAGCTGGTCCTGTTGATTTCTTTCAAACTGTCTGCAAAGCAACTGTAATCCAGGAGAGTACTCCCGGAATCTATCCCGAGCCCATATCATGATCATCCGACCAATGAAATCGGAACACTACACTGATCTGGTAAAGCTGTGGAGCAGTTTTCCAGGCAACGCCATGACAGGGTCAGATTCAAGAGAAGGTCATTCTGTTTTTCTTGGAAGGAACGGTGAATACTGTTTTACCGCTTTCGAAGGTAATGAAACAGTGGGTTCTGTAATGGCCGGTGAAGATGCCAGGCGGGGCTACATATACCATCTTTCAGTGAAAGAGAACCTGCACCGCTCTGGTATTGGCAAAGCATTAATGGACAGGGCTGAAGCTGCCCTTTACCAGGCAGGCATTGAAAAACTTCACTTGTTCATTTTCTCGGATAATTCGGCTATTGAATTTTACAAAAGAACCGGATGGCACTTGCGAGATGATATAGAGGTAATGAGCAAGGTTATCAGGGGAGACGAGTATATGGGAACCCGGAAGCCCGAATAACCTCCCTGTAACATTGGTCAGAGGGCTATTGTATTTAAATAATATTAAGGTTAATAGCTTCTTGTAGGCTCATGTTCTGTCATTATTAATACTATTCCGTTTCAACAAATCACCATACTGAATAATCTAATTCAAGAGAGAAAAGCGTTGAGAAATGCCAGGATCACAAACAACAGTATAAACTCCTGCAGGGAGTTTATCACCGGAGTAAGCTGTTCCATTCCAGAAACCGGTTCCGTCAGAGATCACAACTGAAGAAACTTCTCGCCCCATAAGATCAAACACTTTGAGAATAGTAGTTTCATTGGTGGAAAGAATGAACTGAACACCTTCACTGGATGGGTTTGGTGAAGCTGTCAGTGAAGGGGTCTGTTCAATTACAACCGCTTCCTGTTGCTGGACTCCAACAGAATCATGATTGAACCAGCCGAAGGTGGGAAAGTAATCAATTTCAGGTTCAGTCTCTACCTGAACATAAACAATGTAAAGATTCCCTTCCTCATCAACAACACCATCAATGCCCCTAACATCTTCAGGATCCTCATCACTGTAATCATAGGCTATATGCCAGTCAACAAGAACATTCCCGTCTTCATCCATGAGAAGGTTGAAAACCCTGTTCACCCAATTGCCGTTTGTCCAGCAAAGGTAAAACTCTTCAGTTCCTGGCAGGTGACGAAGAATAAAAGAATTGCTAACATCCATTTCCGGAATTTCCGCTGTAACAAGAGTTTCCTCATCGATAAGAATCTCTCCAGTAACTTTGTGGATTTTCCACAACACAAATCGAGCGCCCTGACCGGCACCTGAAACACTTTCTACAATCATCAGATTTCCGCTGGAGTCAATATTTAGCTCAGGGAATCTGCTACAGTTTAATTCATTATCTGTAAAGTCCAGCAAGGGAATTATGATATTCCCCTCAAGATCGTACTGAAGGTACTCGTATGTATGATAAACGGGATCCATAACAACTACATGAACTCGGTTTCCATCAACAAGCAATACACCACCATCATCAGCCCCCTCAATCTTCCACTCATATTCAGTTATGAAACCTAAACCGGGTGCAGGTGTCCAGGCAGCATAGTAAACATCTCCCCCTCTGTTGAAAAGAACATGAAGCCTTCCAAGGCTGTCGGGACAGGCTCTTATGTACGGGTAGAGTGTGTTGGTTGTAAAAAGATATGTAGCGGGAGTGATTTCACTGCCATCAGCTAAACTGCGAGTTGCATAATAAATCGGAACAGATTCCCTCCAGAAGGACATAAGGCTGTCGCCCATGGTCATTGTTGAAAGAAACAGACTATGCATGTCCCTTGAGATCATAGTTTCAGGATAGAGTTCTGTTCCGTCAAGAGAAAACACCTTATAACCAATTCTGTCATCATCGTTGAATCCAGCCCATACAAGATGAAATCTTCCCAAATCATCCAGATGCAAATACTGTATTCTTCTTTCAGTATTTGCCGAGTCTGTAACCAGAATGGGATTGCTCCAACCAGGACAGGGGGTAACTCCAAGGCATGTTAAAAGCAGAGCACAAAACCCTATCATTCCAGCACTCCTGTTCTGCCATAGTCATGCTGGAACTGTGTCCATGGTGCATAACCTGGGGTACAGGTGCCCAGCTCCCAGCAGTGAAGAAGACCGTCACTTGTGCCGAAAACAATCTCAATTGTTCCGTCTCTGTCGATGTCCCCAATGCTGAAGCCGCCATAGGAAGTTACATCATTCGGAAGAGCAATGGGAAAACCCAAACCATCCAGTAGCTCTCCTTCTGAATCATATGCCAGTAAATTATGAACTCCAGATAATTCTGTACTGAAAAGAACATCACTATTTTCAAAATCATCCAGATCACCCAGAGCTGTAGGGCTTATTGGAGAACTCAGTTCATTACCCTGATATTCAATTGTTGGCCAGTTGCCAAAGTGATCTCCATCATTCTCCCATGCCAGACACTGCATCTCTGAAGGAAGTACAAATGTGTCTGCTCCGGGTGTTGCAGTCCAATCAGCAAAAACTCCGTATTTGAGATTGTTCGCATCGCAGGTTCCCTGCGCGCACTCCGCTTCCACCGTTCCTGAAGGCTCTATGATTATTGCCGGATCATCAAGTCGAGAATCGTAGTGCCCGAACGGGTAACCTACAAGATCATCTTCTCCCAATGTTCCAACAGCAGGATATAAAGCTCCGTGCGATGTAGTCCATGTTTTAATGTATGGTGTACCACTGTCTTCCCAGTCATATATGACTAAATCGCTATAGTCAACGACAGGTAATTCGGATGATGAATAGCCACAGCAATACACAGCATCAGCATAAGAGTTGTCGTTAAGATCAGCACAGGAAATGGAGAATCCACTTCGCTCCGGAGTGAAGCTTAGTTGTTTAGTAGCGTTGTGGCTAAAGCTCTCCGTCGAAGTATTCCAGGAGTAAAGGTACAGAGTGTTGTGAAACGCGGCGCAGAGTTCTATGCCCTGG
>JAOZLN010000240.1:2635-4390 GCA_029934845.1 Candidatus Sabulitectum sp. | reverse complement strand
GAATGCAGTACTTCAAGGGCTTTACACAGAGACAGGTCTAAGCCCTGCTGAATACCTTGGCAGAGATGAAGTTTGTTTTGATTTCATGCTTAACTACCTGCGAGATAGAAATGTGATATACACAGAGAAGAAAGAATCTTTCTGAACAGTGAAGGGCAGGAATGGCTGAAAACTCTGAAGTTCTAAATCTTCAGCAAGCTATAGAGACACTTGAAAGCCAGCGTGATCTGCTGGGTGACCGGGTTGTTGATACTTCTCTGGCAGTTCTTCAGGAGAAGCTTAATTTTCTTCAGATTAAAAAGAAGGCCCCCGACGAACAGCTGAGGAAATTTGCTACAGTTGTTTTCGCTGATGTATCCGGTTTTACTTCAATTTGCAGGAACAACGATGCCGAGAATGTTACAGGGGCCATCAATACCTTGTGGAGGGCTCTTGATACAGTGATCATCGATCACGGTGGAACTGTAGACAAGCACATTGGTGATTGTGTCATGGCTGTATGGGGGCTTGATGAAGTTAGGGAGGATGATCCTTTACGGGCTGTAGAGGCTGCGCTTGTTATGCAGAATGCGGCAGAATTTATAAGCAGCGAGTCGGATGGGCTGATCCCGCCTTTTCGGATCCGGATAGGAATACACAGTGGCTCTGTATTTATCAGTCCGGTGGGGCTTAATAACGAGTACACAGTTATGGGCGACACTGTTAATGTGGCCAGCAGGCTTCAGGGACATGCTCCCCTGGGATCTGTGATCATCTCCCAAGGTACCTGGAGGCATGTACGAGATGATTTTTCCGTCCTTCAGCAATCACCGATAAAAGTAAAGGGAATTCACGAGGAGCTGGATACATATCTGGTTACCGGTTCTGTTGCAAGAAACTTCTCCCGATTGAATGTTTCTGTGCTTGGGGTGGAAACTGCCATGGTTGGAAGGAAAACAGAACTGACCATACTTCTTGATAAGTATCACAAAGCAGTTTCCTCCTGCCGTACTGAAATGGTTACTGTTGTGGGTGAAGCAGGCATAGGCAAGTCTCGACTTCTTCACGAATTCAGACAGACAGTAGAGAAGAATCAGGGTGATGCAATATTTTTCAACGCCAGATGTACCCCTGGAATGATTGATATTCCATGCTCTGTGTTCAGGGATATTCTGCGGTTCAGTTTTGGTGTAAAGGAAGATGACCCCACATCAGTTGTATTTGATAAACTTGAGAGCGGAATGGGGGATATTCTTGAACCTCCGGACGTCCATCTTGCCTGTCACTTTGCCGGGTTTGATATGTCTGCATCTGATTTCATCAGCAGTGCTGAAGGGGATTCTTCCCAGGCGTCGGCAGGCAGAGCGGCTCTTCTAAAGTATTTCAGAGACACGGCATCCAGTGGAAGAACCCTTATTTACCTTGAGGATCTGCACTGGGCGGATTCGGTCTCTCTTGAACTTATAGAGCAGATCATTCGGGAGATTCCCAATGAAAAGCTTCTTGTTCTGTGCCTTACAAGACCTCCACTTCTTGAGCGATCTCCCAACTGGGGAAGAGGATTGCCTGGCACTTTGATCCATCTCCGACCCCTTTCCTCCGGTGAAAGCAGAAGCCTGGTAGAGAATATTCTTTCCAGGGTCAAGAATTTACCTGATGAGCTTTTCGAGCTGATAATCTCCAACGCCGACGGGAATCCATTTTATGTAGAGGAACTTATCAAGATGCTGGTTGAAGAGGAGGTTATTTCACAGGAGAGCTGGACTGTAAATACAG
>JAOZLN010000240.1:0-2625 GCA_029934845.1 Candidatus Sabulitectum sp. | reverse complement strand
CGCTTCCACGGAACGAGAGGGTTCTTCTTCAAATGGCATCAGTTATAGGCAGGGTTTTCTGGGATACCACTGTAAGAGATCTGTACGGGAAGGAAGACCCCGCAGAGATACTGGGTATGCTTTCATCTGTAGAGCACCGTGATCTTGTACACAGATTGAACAGATCGACTTTCTCCGACGCGGGAGAATACCTTTTTAAGCATGCCATCCTTCGGGATGTTGCTTATGAAACAGTTCTTCTTCGCATAAGGAAGAAGTATCACAGACTTGTTGCTTTATGGTTGCAGAAACACAGCGGAGAGAGAGTTTCTGAATTTGCCAGCCTTATCGCTGATCATTACGAGAGTGGAGAAGACTGGCAGAATGCTGCAACCTGGCTTATCCGATCGGGAAGATCCGCCATGGAAACCAGTGCGTACATAGAAGCCATTTCGAGATTTCGCAGAGCTCTGGCTGTTCCGGAAGAAATTATAGACCATACTGTGCGGTCTCAGCTTCATCTTGACTGTGGTTCATGCCTTGAAAAACTGTGCAGATACCCGGAAGCAAAGGCGGAGGTGAATGAAGCCCTCGCCATGGCGGAGGAGAATGGTGATACCGGCATTGCAGCGGAATCTCTGCTTGTTCTGGCATGGATTGCAATTCTTACAGGCGAGCCCGGAAGGGCCGAAGAGTTTTCTCACAGGGCATTTAAAAAGGCGAAGGCTTCTGAGGACTCTGCTATACTTGCCAGGGCATATATGCGCATGGCTGATTTTGAAGAGGATAAGACCTATGAGAAGATCATACCTTACTACAGAAAAGCTCATTCGATTTATACTGAGCTGAACAGTGAATCCGGTCTTGCGATTACTCTGTTGAACATGGGGAATGTTGCGTTGACCTTTGACCGGCTGGACGAGGCTGAGGATTTTTATCTTAAGAGCCTTTCTCTTTACAGGAAGCTGGGAAACAGGTGGGGTATTGCAAACTGTCTTGGTAACCTCGGTTGTGTAACATCTGCCGGAAAAGAATTCGGAAAGGCCTGCGAATACTACCGGAAGAGCCTTGACGTATCCATTCGCATAGGGGACAGAGAGGGAGAGGCTATATGCTATCTTAACCTGGGTCAGTCATTTATTAATCTTGGAGAACCACAGAAAGCTCTGGAATACCTTCTGACCTCACTGGAAGTTTCAAGTTCGGTAGGGTTGATCCCCCTTTCTGTGGGAGCGCTGAAATTCATGTCTGAAGCTTATTCTAAACAAGAGGAAAAGGAAAAGGCTGTTCTTATCCTGCTGGTATTGAAGAATAATGATGCTTTCCCGGAAAATGAGAAGGAAAAACTAAACCGCTCTCTGGCAGAGTTGAAGAGTTCTTTCTCTTCTGAGAAATTCAAGCATATAATCAGACAAGCTGATTCAATGGATGTTTCGTCAATTGTAACTTACCTGATCAAAGATGAGTGATAGCCATAATCTGCACTGTATTCAGGTAAAGAAGCTTCTTAAGAAGGAGAATCCGGCATTTCCCTTCGGAGGCAAATACAGATTCTCACCCTACATGGCATGCGGCCACAGATGCACATACTGTGATGGAAGGTATGAGAAATACCATGTGGAAGGTGATTTCGACCATGACATCACGGTTAGAGAGAACGCACCGGAGCTGCTTGAAAAAGAGCTGCAGAAACTCCGGGAGCCAGGGCCCATCTGTATTTCCTCCGGCATAAGTGATCCGTACCAGCCAGTTGAGGAAAAGCTTGAAATAACCGGAAAATGTGCAGAAATACTGTCCCGATTCAACCATCCGGTCATTGTTCACACAAAATCATCCATGATACTCAGAGATATTGATCACTGGGAAGAAGTTCACAGAAGATCTGACTTTACACTTATGATCTCGCTTACCATGGCAGATGATTCATTCCGGAGCAGATTAGAACCTGGTGCTTCTTCAGTTGAAGAAAGACTGAACACTCTTGCTGAATTCAGGAAAAGAGGGATGAACGCAGGAGTTCTGGCAATGCCGTTTATTCCTTATCTGACCGATTCCAGGGAGCAGATGGCAGAGTTGCTTAAAGCGTTGAAGAGGGCGGGAGTACAGTTTGCAATGCCCGGGCTTCTCACTCTGAAAAAGGGGCGTCAGAAGGATTTTTTCCTTAATTCTTCTAAGAAAGAGTACCCTGATCTTATTGAGAAGCTGTCTGCGCTTTACTCAAATGAAGACTTTTACGGCAGCCCTCCCCGGGGTTACTCACATTCATTCCACAACAGAATGGATTCGCTCTGGGCAGAGTTCGAGATGGACGACTTGATCCCCCACAGTGTGTACCACGGTCAATTCAGCCTGTATGACGAGATCTCGATTCTTCTTAGAGACATGATCATTCTGTATGGGAAGCGGGGTACTCGTGTAGCCCGGTTAAAAACAGCTTCACAGAAATTCTCTGCGTGGCTTGCTCCACGCAAAACCTATTACGCCAGACGGCGCAATCTTAATTACTCCGCCCTTGAGCAGGAACTAAAGGCACTGGCTACCTCGGGTGAGCTGACAGATGTGCTTGGCAACGAAAAACTTGCTGAATTTCTATGCAGAGTTGTTAACGGTGCCGTGCTCAACTACCAGACTCTCAAACTGGATGCC
>JAOZLN010000239.1 GCA_029934845.1 Candidatus Sabulitectum sp. | reverse complement strand
GCATTCCTTCTATATGGCACTCAGCTGCTTCGTGGGAAGATGCAATAGCTTCTTCAATTGATGTGCCGCCAGAGAAGCATCCCGGAAGATCAGGAAAGATTACTCCGTAATCAGAGTTTTCGTCTTTATGAATAACAATTGGATATTTCAAAATTACCTCCATTTCCAACCGGCCTGCCGATAAATACTACGAAGAGTACCAATAGGGAAATCTCTTTTCGGGTGAGGCACGGTTACCTTCCCTGGTTTCTTAGGATGCTTGAATTGATGATAATCCCCCTTCACATGATGAAGAATCCATCCATCACTTTTCAGTTTCCTAATAACATCTCTACTATTCATGATGTGTATAATACACACCACTTGAAAATCAGTCAAGAGTCAGCCACAGTGGATTATGCTTCTTATCGAGGCGCATTACTGATACCGCAGATATTCCCACATAATGATCTGGGTAAGGTTTTCCTGGATTCATATGTGGGTCAAGTAACAAAGGTTCAGTTGGTAAGCAAGGATTATTTAGATTCTCAAGGTTTATCAGAATTTACTTTGTACCGGTGAACGATGATTGTACTGACTCAGGTAAACCCGGGTAAAAGCGGGCTTAGCAGGATGATGCGGGTTTAGTTGGTCTGTGTCAATGCTGTTTGATCGTAATAAAAAGTAAACGAATGATATAGCAACTAGAATACAGCTGCTTGATTGACTCTATATAACTGCGGGATCTGTGATGGAAAAGCAACTACCAAGGTATCAGGAGGAGAGAAAGAAGAGGGTTGGTGCAGGACAGAATACTCTTTGTCTGGTGGTGGCGCACAGGAAACTACGCTCTAGGAGTTCCCGACAGGAAGAGTGAAAAGAAATATTGAACCCTGACCCGCTGTGCTTGAAACACTGATGGTTCCACCGTGAGCTTCAATAATGTGCTTAGTAATGGCAAGCCCAAGGCCGGTGCCTCCCATTTTTCTGGATCTTGACCGATCTACAACAAAGAATCTTTCGAATACTCTTGGCATAGCTTCAGGTGGTATACCGCAACCGGAGTCTGATACGGCAAAAACTGCCTGATCACCTTTTGTGGAGGCTCTGACCTCTATGGAACCAGAGTCTGTGTATTTCAGAGCATTGTCTATGAGGTTAACAAAGACCTGCTCAATGCGGTATCGATCTGCATTCACTGTTATGTGTGCTTTTGCCTGAACCAGCGAGATGGGAATATTCTTTTCCTTTGATCTTGCTGTGAACAGAGGCATTACCGTATCGAATACTTCGGTGATGGGAAAACTCTCGATGTGAAGAAAATCTGCAGTGCTTTCAACCTCGCTGAGTGTTTGAATATCGGTGACCAGTGCAATAAGTCGATCTGTATTTCTAAGAATTACATCCAGGTACTTTCCGGCTTCGCCATGAATCTCTTCTTTGAGTGTTTCAGCGTAACCTTTCACAGCAGTAAGTGGAGTTCGCAGTTCATGAGAAACATTTGTAACAAAATTTCTTTTCATATCGGACAGCTGAACTTCTTTTGTGATATCCCTGAATGAGAACACAAAGTCTCCCGAGCCTTCCACGAGCGCCTGGGAGTATGCAACTGTTTTGTTCTCGTATTTGATTATTCCATCCGGAGAAACATCCGGCTGCTGAAAGAGAGTCAAGACTTCTGACGGTACTTCTCTTTCAGAATTTCTGATATTGAAGAGCTCTCTGAAAGAATCATTCAGAAGAAGAACTACTGCTTCTTTTGAAACCACTGCAACTCCCTCGATCATTGACAGGAGAATGGCACGACTTCTGCTGTTGGACCGGGAAAGATCCCGGATAAGCTCTTCGTTTTTTGCAAGTGTTTCGTTCAGAGAAGATGCCAGACTGTTGTGCTCACGGGAATGCCCGGGAGCGGCCCTGGCCCCTAGTTCTCCTCTGCGAACCCTGTCTGCAACATCGGCCAGATTGCTCATGGGTTTTGCTATGTTTCTTGAGATCACCCATCCACTTAGTACGGCGATTGCCATGGTGATCAGCATGATAAAGAACATTTCCTTTACGATAGGTCTCATTGCTGCAGAGTAGCTGTCAAAGAACAGGCTGGTTCTTACAACGGAAACAATCGAGTCTTCCAGTACTACAGGAACTGCTGCATACAGCATTTCCCTGCCAAGGGTCTTACTGAATCTTATGGAATTACCGGAAATACCATTGAAAGCAGCAATTACCTCTACACGGGTTCTGTGGTTTTCCATGCAGTCAGGGTCTTCTTCACTGTCTGCAAGAACTGAACCATCTCTGCTGATGATTGTAATTCGAGTATCCATTTTAAGAGCCGCTGTGTTAACCAGCGAATCCAGTGTTATGAATTCGGAGCTGGCTATCCGGTTTTGAACCATGGGAACAAGTGCATAAGCCGATCGTGTGAGATCTTCCATGGCCCTTTCCCTGAAGGCAGATCTGAATGTTGTAAATACAACAGCAGAAGCACCCGCAGTAAGAAGTATAATTATCCAGGCGTATCCCCGAAGGATCGACCTGAAAAGAGAGGGAGTCTGTTGCTTCGTCATTCCAGCTGCCCTGCTCTGTATCCAACACCTCTCACATTTTGGATAAGGCTGGAGGCTTCACCAAGTTTTTCTCTGATGTTCCTGATGTGAACATCCACAGTTCTTTCAAAAACAAACTTTTCGCCTCCCCATAGAAAATTCAGCAGTGCTGCCCGTGAGAATACTTTTCCCTTTCCCTCCAGAAGAATTCTAAGAATTTTGAATTCAGTTGAAGTAAGTTCTTTGAACTCTCCGTTCACTTTTAGACGGAAGGTCTCTGTGTTCATTTCCAACGGGCCATAATGGATCATGCTGTTCGTTTCCCGAACGGGGCTGTGTCTTCTTAGAACAGCCCTTACCCTTGCCACAAGTTCTCTTGGGCTGAAAGGTTTTGTCACATAGTCGTCTGCTCCCAGTTCAAGCCCTGTTACCCGGTCAATTTCATGCCCCAGTGCTGTGAGCATAATTACGGGAAGATCAGCGAAATTATCTGATGCTCTTATCTGACGGCAGATATCGGTTCCCTGTATGTCCGGAAGCATCACATCCAGAATGCACAGAGCTGGTGCTTTGTTTGCAGAGAGCCATCTGAGAAGATCATTACCGTTCCCGAAAGATAAAGTTTGGAAACCTGCCCTTTCAAGGTGAAGTTTTACCAGCTCTCTTATGTCTTCTTCATCATCAACAACGATTATCAATTGTCTGGAGGATGCCGAAGACAAGCCCTGTGATGTTTCCTGTGTTTTCACCCTGCTCACTTCTCTTTTCTCCAGTGTGTGATAGAAAGGAACATCACTGCAGCCGCACCTGATACAACCGCAGCTACTGTGGCCCATGCAGCACCTATTCCACCCATGGTCGGAATAAGGATGATGTTCAGAGTGACATTTACAGCAGCAGAGAGCAGAATGCACCAGAAGGAATATTGGGGTTTGTTCATTGCTGCACTGACAGTGGAGAAGATGCTTCCAAATGGTCTTACAAGAGAAAGACCACCTAGAATTGCAAGGATAGGCCAGTTCTCAGAGTACCTTCCGTGGTAGATAAGATCGATGAGCTGTCTGGGAAAAACAACAAGTGCTGTAACCACCGGCAGCTGAATCAGCTGAACAATGCCAATGGCCTTTAATGATCTTTTCATGACAGATTTTCGCAGCCCGCTTGTCCAGTCTCGTGATACTGCTGGCATCAGAACCATATTGGCCGCGGCAGATACCATTACGACCATTGACGTGAGTGCCCGGGAGGCACTGTAAGCAGCTACATCTTCCGGCGGAGCGAGTTTTCCAAGCATTAGAATATCTGTTCTGGTATAAACAAAGCCGGCAAAACTTGTTCCCAGAGAGTATACCGCAAACCTGAGAACGCGGTTGAGTGCGGCTCTGTTAACCCCGGCTGAAGGTTCAAATATCTGTCTGACATTCCAGGAGTTTATCAGAAAAGCTCCCAGATTTGCAAAAGCAGTGGCTTTCAAAACCTGTGCTGCTCCAGTCAGGACACCGGTATAGATAAGCCATCCGACAATTCCCCCCCGGATAAGAAAAGAAACAAGATCTGCCTGCATGACCTTTGTGGTATTCAGCCTTGTGAGAAGTAGATTTCTAGGAATGTGAGCCAGCGAGCCGGTAACAACCACTATGGCAATCAGCGGTGTGATCCCCTGAAGCGGAATGTCCGGATAGAAGGAATTGAGACTGTTGCCGAACAGCAGAATAAGAACTGAAATAAGGGCGCTGAAAACAAGAGTAACAAGCATGGCTGTATTGGCCGTGGCGGATGTCTGCCGGCTTTGTTTCTCGCTGCCCAGTTTAAGCAGAGCCTGAAGCACAAACCCGCCACCGAGCAGTCCTGCGAACATTTCAATTGA
>JAOZLN010000238.1 GCA_029934845.1 Candidatus Sabulitectum sp. | reverse complement strand
ATGTGATTCAGCCTGACCTGAACAACTTCTACAGGAGTTATTTCGGGCATGACAGTGATACACTCATTGTGTTTCCCGAGTCTCGACCTATTCGAAGCCTTGGATTGTCCGGTATGCCATATTCTCTGTGTACCTCATGCCTTACTCTGCATGCAAATACAGATATTGATTTATGCCTTTGCGGTTCTTCATCTTTTGTACCCGTTTATCAGCCTGATTCAACCTGTGTGCGCAATGGTAAGGCTGCAGTGCATCACAACTGCCCATACTGCTCTTCACATGAAAGTCTTACGATTCTTGGGTCTCGTGCTGCTTCTCTTACAAGTGTGATGATATCCCAGTTGATGAGTTCTCAGTTCAATACAGATCGGAAGTTACTAACCTTTTCAGATTCAGTGCAGGATGCTGCACACAGGGCAGGGTTCTTCCAGGCTCGTACCTGGCGGTTCAATTTGCGTACTGCGATTCAGAAATATGTTGCTGAAGGTGGCGACGGTCTTTCCCTGCCTGAGTTTGTATCGGGTTTCCTGGGTTACTGGAAGGGCAGGTTCTCTCCCGAGGAGTTTGTAAGCTCTTTCATTGCTCCCAACATGATGTGGTTTGAAGATTTTGAGACCATGACTGCAGGCAAAGGTGTACCGGGTCGTTTGATTAGTGCTGTATCCAGCCGGCTGAACTGGGAGATACACAGTGAATACGGCTTCAGCAGCAGGATAGGTCGCACTCTTGACCGCTCTGGTGCATCGGCTGTTTTTGTGGATCATGGTGATCTCTCTGAATTGTTGTCACGGTTGCGGAATCTTTCAGGGAATCTGCGAACTCTTGAATTATTGGATTTGTCTGCCTTTGTTATGGGGCTTTTAATGCATATGAAGCAGAAGGGGGCAGTGGCTCATTCTGCTGTGGCCGGGTATGTGCATGATGATGGCAAGGAATACATGCTCTCTCAGGCTCATATCCCGTGGATGCCGTCTTTCGGTGGCTCAACACGGGCACCTGTGTTTCCTGTAGACAGCACCCGCGGCTCCAGGTTCGAGAAGCTGGTTTCCTCATCAGGGGCATCATGGTATCAGGGATGGTTGAAGAAGTGTTTCCCGTTTGGTGTTGATAATGAAGCACATCTGATTTTGTCAGAGGTCTTTTCATTTTTTGTTTCATCTGGTGTCCTGCGTTCTTATTCAACCCGGTCAGGAAATGCCTGGGGAATAGAACCTGACCGTATGGTGGTTACCGGGGATGTTACTGTGCTTACTTGCTCCGGTTGCGGTCAGAGAATTACAGTTCCTTCCTCGCTTGTGGATATGTGGAAAGGTGTTAGCTGCCTGCAGAAGTTCTGCTTTGGGAAATATTATGCAGCTGCTTCATCAGACGATTACTACAAGTCTTTCTATTCCAGTGGAGAGGTGCAGAGGTTGTTTGCTGCAGAGCATACAGGCCTCTTGGAAAGAAGTGTGCGGGAGACTCTTGAAGAAGAGTTTAAATCTTCTGTTCGGAAGCCGTGGTATCCGAATCTGCTTTCCTCCACACCCACTCTTGAGATGGGTATTGATATAGGTGATCTTTCATCTTTGATACTGTGTTCAGTGCCTCCTTCACAGGCAAATTATTTACAGAGAACCGGCCGCGCTGGTCGTCGTGACGGCAATGCCCTTACTCTTACTGTGGCTGCAGGCAGACCCCATGATCTTTACTTCTACTCGGATCCTCTTCTGATGATACAGGGAGATGTAGCCACACCTGATGTATTCCTGGGGGCAGGGGCTGTGCTGGCGCGGCAGCTGGTTGCCTACTGCTTCGACAGATGGGTGCAGTCCGGTGCCGATGCTTCGTCTGTGCCACCGGCTCTTTCAACGGTGTTCAGCTCATTGGATAGTGTCGATCAAAGAAAATTTCCATGGAACCTGGTGTCTTTTGTAGAGTCGAATGCCGATTCATTGTTTGCTGGTTTTTCAGCTCTGTTCAATAATTCTCTTTCAACTGAAGTTCTTGATCAGCTGCATATTGTTACCCATGGGGGGAAAGGCTCTTCCGGTAGTCTGCGTTCACTGGTGCTTAATGAGCTTTTGCAGTGTCGTGAATCTCGTGATGGGTTCAGAAAAACAGTGCGAAGCCTTAACAGTAAGATCAAGCAGAAGAATGCTGAAGTTGCCAGAAGCACATCCTGGAATGATGAGTTGTCTGAGCTGGTTACAGAGAAGAAAGCATTCCAGCAGCTTGCAAAAGATCTTGATAAGAAGAGTACATTCAACTTCCTTACCGATGCAGGAATTCTGCCCAACTATGCCTTTCCGGAAGCAGGGGTGCAGCTTAAATCTCTTGGTTACAGGAAGAGGAATACAGGTGGCTCTGATACCTGGTCATACGAGTATGAAAGAGCTGCTTCAACTGCTATAAGCGAACTCGTCCCTGGAAGTCACTTCTATGCTGAAGGGCGCCGTGTGCAGATTGACCAGATAGACATGAAGCAGTCTGAGGTGCAGGAGTGGCGGTTCTGCGACCAGTGTTCACATTCAGAGCTTTATTCCTCTGATGATTCTCGTTCTACCTGTCCTAACTGCGGTAGCCCAATGTGGGCTGATGAAGGGCAGAAACGCTCTATGGTAAGGCTGAGGCAGGTGTTTGCCACAACTTCAGACAGGAAGAGCAGGATCTCCGATGACTCAGAGGACAGAAAGCCAGCTTTCTACAACAAACAGATGCTTGTTGACTTTGAGAGCATGGATGTGGAGGGTGCCTGGAAGCTTTCAGGAGAAGATTTGCCCTTTGGGTTTGAGTATCTCAAGCGAGTAATCTTCCGTGAGATCAACTTCGGTGAACACAATTCTTTTGGTGAGCAGGTGTGTATTGCAGGGCTCGAGATGCCAAGGAACGGGTTCAGGGTATGTAAATCGTGTGGTAAAGTACAATTCAAACGTGATCAGCGGGAACATTCTCTGACATGCCCTGCCAGGAACAAGGAATCTGATTCAAATTTCATCAGTACTCTTTACCTTTATCGGGAGTTTTCATCTGAAGCGGTGCGGTTTCTGCTGCCTGTTTCAGCAATGTCAGGAACAGGAGTGCTTGATTCATTCATTGCAGCACTGCAGCTTGGGCTTCGGCTTAAGTATGGCGGTTCAGTGGATCATCTGCGTGTAACAAGTGCAGATGAACCGGTAAAGGATTCCGTTATGCGGAAGACTTACTTAGTGCTGTACGATACCGTTCCCGGTGGAACAGGATACCTGAAGAACCTAATGAAAGATCCTTCGGACCTGATGGAGGTGCTGTTCCTGGCTCGTGAAAGAATGAAATCATGCTCCTGCTGCCAGGACCCGGAGAAAGATGGATGCTACAGCTGTCTGTATGCTTACAGAGACAGTATCAGAATGCATGCAATCTCAAGAGACAAGGCAATCGAGTTCCTTGGAAATATCCTTGCCAGGCAAGATAAGATTGAGAAAACCTCTTCACTTCGTACTATAGGAATCAACAGCTGGCTTGAGAGTGAGCTTGAAAGCCTGTTCATAGAAAAACTTGCAGCTGTTTCCAGCATTGAGCTTAAGAAACAGGTGGTGAACGGGAAGCAGGGCTGGTTCCTGAAAGCAGGGGAGAGTACCTGGAATATCGAACCCCAGGTCTTTCTGGATGTTGCAGTGCCCTCCAGGGCTGACTTCGTATTCTACCCTCTGTTTGCCTCTTCATCGGTGAAGCCTGTTGTTGTATTCACAGATGGTTATTCATTCCACAAAGATCGAATCGGAATTGATATGCTTCAGCGTACTGCTCTTGTCCGTTCAGGGGAATACAATGTCTGGTCACTTACCTGGAATGATGTGGCAGGCACTTCAGAAGACTTTTTTGAAAACTATCTGCTTCTTGAATCAGAGAAGAAGCTGCAGCTTTTCAACGGAGTTAAAGAAGCTGTTAATGTTTCGTCGGTTCACAGACTCTTTGGAGATGATAGTTTTGGGTGGTTTACCCAGTACCTTAATACGCCTGATCAGGTTACCTGGATGAATTATGCCTGGGCCTACTGCTATGCCCATCTGGACCCGTCTCTGCTGTCAGATGAAACAGGTCACTTCCACTGGAAGGAAAAAGCCAGACAGATTGCAGGTGATCTTTTTCCATTGTTTTACCCGTTTGACTCTTCTGTGCTCTGTGGTTCGTCAGTTTGTGAGCAATGGTCAATACATGTTGCACAAGATCTGAAGCAGGTGCAAACAATGGATGTTTCATCGATGAAGGTGCTGCTTCATCTCGATGACAGGATGCGGGAAGATGGCTTCCAGAAAGAATGGAACAGTTTTCTGCGTTTGCTTAATCTGATCCAGTTCCTGCCGGGCTGTGTTGTGCATGCAGCAACTGGAAGAGAGCTTTCCAGTGAAATCGAGGCCCTGTGTCGGGATGCAGTCGATGTA
>JAOZLN010000237.1 GCA_029934845.1 Candidatus Sabulitectum sp. | reverse complement strand
CCAAGAACTGGCAGTACAGTTATGCGGTTCTTATTCCTCTTTTTGCTGTTCCTTTCTTTGCCCTTCTTATGCCAGAGAGCATCGGTGGAGGAATGCTTGAGAGCATGGGTGGAGACAGAGTAACCCAGGGTGTTTTTGATTTCACCTATATGAACATACAGGTGCCAATTCAAGCCACCATGTTCAGCCTTCTGGCGTTCTACATCGCCAGTGCTGCTTTTCGTGCATTCAGAGCCAAGTCTGCTCTTGCAACCGTTCTGCTTTTTTCAGCAATTGTTGTGATGCTGGGGCAGGTTCCAATCGGCGAGCTTTTGGGCAATTGGTTCCCAAAGGTTGGTCTGTGGATTCTCAGGTATCCAAATCTTGGTGCAAAGCGAGCCATCGCCCTTGGCGTTGGCTTCGGTATGCTTGCAACACAACTTAAAATAATCTTCGGCGTCGAGCGTAATTGGCTCGGCGGAGCCGGCGAGTAAGGGGGGTGAATATGAGCATCTGGGAAAAAATGCTGAATGTTGACAGGCGATGGATATTCCTTCTGATTGGAATTGCATGTGTTGTCCCCTTCTTTACTCCCCTGGGTCTGCCTATTCTTCCCTCGGCGGAAGTGCTGGGCATATTTGATTACATGGAAGATCTGGGGCCTGATAATGCTATTTTCGTAGGTTTTGATTTCGATCCTGGAACCGCTGCCGAGAACATGCCAATGGGTGTTGCAGTTCTTCGTCATGCCTTTGCAAGGAACATTCCTGTTTTTGTCACAGCCTATACGCCACTGGGGCAGGGCATGGCTGCCATGGCAGTTGAAGAGCTGACAAATGCAAGTTCAGACGATTACTTCATGTATGTGAACTGGGAAGACTGGGCATCGATCCGCGATCAGGGAATTATCGACAGAGCCGGAATAGAGGAAGCATGGACCGCAGAAGGCAATACTCTTCCTGAGAATGCCCGTGGATGGGTTTTTGAAGGCAGAGATATTGCAATGCTTGGTTACCTTCCCTACTTTCATCTGGTGATTCTGGGCATGAGCAGTTCCATTGCCTCCCAGTTCCCAACTGATATCGGAGGTACTCCCATTGAGGAAATGCCAATGTATCAGGAGCACAAGAACCTGAGAGAGATCGATCTGGCAGTTACAAATGCAGGCTCCAGTGCATGCGTTGCATGGATCACCTATGGGCGCGAGAAAATAGGTCTGCCAATTGCATTTGGTGTAACAGCTGTTATGGCAACCGATTACTTTATCTACATGCAGTCGGGTCAGACTGTGGGACAGATGGGTGGCCTTCGAGGTGCTGCAGAGTACGAAGTTCTTCTTAATGAGAACGGGTACAACAAGGGTTATGGCAAAGCCTTCGTTGGAATGGATGTTCAAAACATTGCACATCTGCTGATCATCTTCCTTGTTATTCTGGGAAATATCGCCTTCTTTGCAGGAGGATTCAACAAAAAGACTAAACTGAAAGGAAGGAGGTAGATCATGTCTGAGATCATAGGTATCTGGATTGGCGCATTCTTCACCATTGGTATCTACTCTTTTCTCTACAAGGAGAACCCGCTCTACCGTCTTTCAGAGCACCTTGTGGTGGGAATATCAACTGGTTTCACTATTGCCATTACCTATTCGCAGGTTCTTAAGCCCAAGCTTATTGAGCCCATTGCAACCGGAGAGCAGGGAGCCTGGCTTCTGCTGATACCGGCAATTCTGGGAATTCTGTACATAACCAGATTCTTTCCAAGTGTAGCCTGGCTTTCCAGGTATCCCATGGCATTCCTTATGGGTGCCGGAATGGGTATTGGTTTCCCGCTTTCAATGAAAGCACAGGTCTTAAGACAGCTGGAAGCATCACTTATTCCACTGTATGAGGCTGGAATGAGCTGGGAAATTGTTCTTGGCAATGTGGTGATGGTTCTGGGAACACTGGCGGCGCTTATCTACTTCTTCTTCAGCAAGCCCCACAAAGGGCCGTTCTTTGGAACAGGTTCAAAGATAGGTATCTGGGTTATCATGGTCGGTTTTGGAGCCACCTTCGGCTTCACCGTTATGGGTCGTATCAGCCTTCTGATCGGTCGTATCCAGTTCCTTCTTGGAGACTGGCTGCACATCATAAAGTAGCCTGATCTGGTAGTTAGCAACAGAATCCCCCGGCTTTGTGCCGGGGGATTCTTTTGCTTCAGTTCCCGCTTCTTGCAAAGACAGTTTAGATTTGAGATATTGGAGTGTATTTTTCGTTGCTGCTGCTGCGGAGCTGACTCTCATGGTATTGGAGACTTTTTGGGCAAAAACGAATTCTTAGAACGAAATTCTCAACCGCTAATTTATGCAGTTCTTACGGGTGATATTGTTAACTCTTCATCCCTTGACCCAAAGGCATTAATGGGTATTTTGCAACGCCTAAATGAAAGCGCTGAGTGTTTTTCGGGGGAGTACCCGGGATCTGTACTGGGAAAATTTGATACTTACGGGGGTGATGGGTGGCAGTTGCTTATGTCTAATGCTGAATTGTCTATGCGAGCTGCACTTTTTCTAAGAGCAGTGGTACGGAGTCATAAAATACCTAGAATTGATACTCGTATTGCTATAGCCTGGGGCACGGTGGACGAATTTACTATTACATCAGATCGGATTTCTCAATCTACAGGTGAGGCATTCACTGAATCTGGCCGGGCATTAAAGAATATGGCCAAAAAGCATCGTATGATTTTTCTTCATGGAGAGCATCTTGTACAATCTGGTTTCTCACGCGGTGCAACATTATTGCTAGACGAATTAGTGCGCCAGTGGACATCGCATCAGGCAGCAGCCATTTCACTTGCCTTGCTTGGGAAAAAACAGGAGGAGATTGCTGATATTATAGATAGAACTCAGCCAACAGTTAATAAATTGCTCCAGAGAGCTGGCTGGAGGGGAATTGAAGGATTTCTTGAAGAAGTAGAATATAGACAATGACGGCAATATTGGATGAATATAGACTCATGCGTCAATAACTAAAAAATTTCATTACTGCTGCCATACCGGGACTTGTTCAAGGCAGTGATTGGGCTATTTTCTGCTGCCTGTTGTTGATGAAATGGAGATTGTTATGCTGAGGTTGCTTATCGTACTGATTGCTGGCTATGTCGTAGCAGATTTCCTGGCAAGCACTCGCCGGATTCAAGTGATTACTGAAAGGCATAAATTTTCAATTGTTTCTTCTGCTATTCACGCAATCGTTACTTATGCTGTCCTGCAAGTTTGGCTCTGCTGGCAAATACCCCTGTTGATCTTTCTAGTACATGCTTTAATTGACTTACTGAAATGCGATAGAAGCACTGATTCAACAACAGACTTTATTGTTTGTAAAAGCATTCACCTCGCTGGTCTGTTTGCAGTAACCCATTTTCTGTTAAACACAGGAATGATAGTCGGGTTTACGGGGATAGGTTATCTCTTACTGGTTCAGGTTGCAGGACTAATTTGTACAGTTCATGGAGCGGGACAGTTCATAGATATTTTTACCGTCAAGATCAAAGAAACAAATAATCTGGTGATCAATGGACTTGCTGGTGGCGGTAAACTTATAGGTGAACTGGAACGATTGCTTATTTTTCTATTTATCTTTATTGGCTATCCTGCAGGTATTGGGTTTCTGGTTGCAGCTAAATCTATTTTGCGCTTTGAAGAGGCCAAAAAGCAAAAGCTGGCGGAGTATGTACTGATTGGCACTCTTCTCAGTTTTTGCATGGCCATTGCCGGAGCCCTGGTTACAAAATGGGCAATGGAACTTGAGTTACCAATCTGAAAATTGTGCGCAGGGAAGTTTCGTGGTAGATAAGGGCTTAAAAGATATGGAATTTTCCTGAGTTTTGGTAACATCTTTGATCTGAAGGTGAAATATGGTAAACGAAAGCAAAACCACAAAGATCATTCGTTGGACAGCCAGGATTACTTCAGCGATCTCTGCATTGATAATTCTTATGTTTTTTATTGGTGAGGATTATCAAGAGGGCTACCAGCCACTGCTGCATCTTTCACCGAAGGACTCACTGCTTATGGTTGCATTCTTTGCACTGTGGCTGGGCCTGATCCTTGGATGGAAACGAGAGCTTGCCGGTGGATTGCTTACTCTATCGGGGCTGGCTGCTTTTTACCTGATCTATTACCTGTTCTCAGCTTCTTTCCCAAGAGGCCCGTTCTTCCTGATCTTTGCCTCTCCGGGGTTCCTTTACCTGTATCTGGGTATTGCGTGCAGAAAGCCCGGCTGGATCTAGGAGCGTGTCCGAGTAAGCAACATTGCCGGAAACGAAGCGCCCCCTGCGTAGTATGAGAATACTAAATCGGCATTAGCTAGTTTCCATCCAGAAACGGGCTTCTCAGATAGTTCTCTGAGAATCAATTCCTCGCATTCTTTCAAGTCCACCGGGCTGATTTCCTGATTCTGAAGT
>JAOZLN010000236.1:2454-4444 GCA_029934845.1 Candidatus Sabulitectum sp. | reverse complement strand
CCACCGTTGCCATCAAGCCCCATGGTGTAACTTTTTATGTTTGAATCATCAAGTGCAGCAATAACATTAGCCAATGTTTTATCCGAATAGTTATCGAACCCATCTGTGAATGTAACAAGTGCGTACCCATCAACGTCTAAAGAACTGTCTTGAAGCATCATAATGCCTGCATACATAGCATCATACATTTTTGTGTATTCACCCGGTTGAAGGGCATTTATGAAATTATTGAATTGTGATTGTGAGTTTGTAAGGTCTAACTGGTTCAGTTCTGTCGCAAACGATACACATCCTACTATTGCTTCATCAGAGTTTTCAAAAATTACAGTTGCAAAATTGCTCGAGAACTCTTGTACATTGCTAAACTGAGCACCCAGAGAGCTGCTTACATCAACTATCAAGGCAACTGCTATTTCCGTGAGAACGTTAGAAGATGCATCAAATTCTACGTATTCTATCCATTCCGAACCAACAAATTCCTCCACCTTGAGAGAATCAATAATGTATTCATTACCTCCTCCTAAAATACTCAGATTGTCCAACGTAATTGTTACGCTGTGATTGCCAGTATCTAATTCAACAATAGGAGCACCAGAAAATGTGATATATGGATGAGATTCTCCTGAATCAAAAACATATTGAGGGTTATCTCCTGCCGTATTAGAGTAATTTCCGTAAAGCCTGAAAGTATCTGTATCTCCTGATTCAACAGATCCAGCCGGGTTTCCACAGCCAATCACAACTGCAAAAACCAAAATCAATACTACAATCAGAGAAGCCTGATTCCTTCTTTTCATAAAATTCCCCCTTAAATTATAGTGACCTATTATCGTCCTCAATTTAGCATAAGACAACATAGGTAGAGCAAAAACAAAAAGTACCAATCTTGTGTTGGCATCCTAAAACAACAGATATCTCCCCATTCTTAGAAAGATAGCGCAAATACCATAAAACATCAATTAATATACGCTACCGTTATAGGAGATGCAACGCAACTGCTATTAAATAGGTAAATGATAAAACGTCGAAAGTAAATATTGAGTGTTTTATTTCAATCATATGCAATATTTGTGTAGCAATTCTTAACTACTGCGGTCATGGAGAAAACAAGATCATTGTTTGATACAACTGAATATTCATCAGAAAGAAATGGGTGATTGTGAAGTTGCTGGTACAAATTTCTGTTCTTGCGGCCTTCTCTGCTTTTGCAGTCCAGGCGTATGTGCATCAGGCGGTGTGAAGCAAAAATCCATTTATTGCCTCATGTATCTACCAAGGTTATCTGAACAAGGCCATGCTGTACAGAATTACGATGATGTGCGGTGGAAAATCCCCGATAGAGACAGTTAAGGCAGAGCTGGACAGCCCTTTCCACGGGGTAGATTCCCCTGGAACTGCAGCACTGATGTAACTGCTTAAATCTCTTTAATCTGAGGAGGGTCTAATTCCCCACCTTGGGGCGAACAATCAGTTTTTGTGTTCTTGGTGCATGAGTGAACATCTTTACAAGAGTCATAATAAGTCGTTGCTAATGTACCATTTGGTTTTTCCTGCCAAGTATCGTTGGAAGGTTTTCAGCAAGGCGGTTGAGATTTCCTTGCGTGATATTTGTTTGGAAATTGGCAGACGTTATGAAATATATTTTGTTGAGATAGGAATGGAAGCGGATCATGTGCATTTTTGGGTGCAAAGTGTACCAACTTATCCGGTGTATAAGATAGTGAGGATCATAAAGAGCATTACTGCTCGCGAGATTTTCAAGATACACAAAGAAATCAAAAAAAAGCTATGGGGTGCAGCTCTTTGGACTAGTGGATACTATGCAAATACAGTTGGTCAATTTGCGAGTGCTGAAGTGATAAAGAAGTATGTGGCTAATCAGGGACGAGGGTACAGAAAACTGTATTCAGCGCAGCTGAAGTTTGACTTTTAGATACCCCGCCCCTTGGGGCGGTCGGAGGTTTCATTCTGTAAAAAACAGGGACCCGCA
>JAOZLN010000236.1:0-2444 GCA_029934845.1 Candidatus Sabulitectum sp. | reverse complement strand
TTCTTTTTTATCACTTGCTATCAGAAAGCCCGGTTGGCCTCAACCATCTCTTTGACTTTCATGAGACGGGTTGTGTTACCCCTCTCCATTTCATCAAGTTTGAGACGGATGTATCTGATCGCCTGCTTGATCTCCGGGATCATCACATACTCTAGAGAGTTAACTCTGCGCCTTGTGCTGTCGATCTCCTGAGCAATAAGAATAATGGCCTTCTCCTGCTCTGCAAGACGAATGATCTCTGGAAGAACCTTCTTGTAAACCTCGAGAGCTTCATCAAGCTCCGGGGGAGTGTCGAACATTCCATAATTCCTGACCTTACCCTCGATGGTCACTTTGAAAACGGGCAAAGTCAGGTTCATCACTCTTCTTGTTGATGACTCGACAACAGCCTTTGCGCCTGGATAGCGAAGAGCATCAAGAAGACCCTCTTCCTCCATGGCGGCCCTGGCAAAGAGAAATTCTCCGTATGCGGTTTCAAGCTGATCTTCCAGCTTTGATCTTGCTCCCTCGTAGTGACCGATCAGGATTTTGAACTGACGCATTAATTCATCAAGCTTGTCTTTAAGAAGCTTGTGTCCTTTTTGTGCCAGCTTGAGACGCTTCTTAAGCTGAAGCATCTCCATCCTGGTGGCTTTTACCTGAATTGCCATCAGTCTTGCTCTTTAACAGGCCAGTACTTATCCAGGTTCTCCGGACGAATACGCTTCATCTCTGATCTTGGAAGCAACTTGAGAAGCTCCCAGCCAAGATCAAGTGTTTCAATGATGCCTCTGTCCTCGTGCTCGTCCTGGCTTATGTAGCGCTTCTCGTACTCTGCTGCGAAGTTCAGATACTTTCTGTCAATCTCACTAAGTGCCGCAACACCTAGAATTACTGAAAGCTCCCTTGCGTTCTTTCCTGCAGAGTAAGCAGCCATAAGCTGATTGAAAAGATCAGCATGATCCTCTCTGGTCTTACCGGCACCAATTCCCTTATCCTTCAAACGACTAAGAGATTCCATCACATCCATAGGCGGGTAGATACCCTTTTTGTGCAGCTCTCTGCTAAGAATAAGCTGCCCCTCGGTGATGTAGCCGGTAAGATCCGGGATCGGATGAGTCTTGTCATCCTCGGGCATGGTTAGAATCGGGATCTGGGTAATGGAACCCTTTCTGCCCTTGATCCTGCCGGCACGCTCGTAAAGAGATGCAAGATCGGTGTAAAGATATCCGGGATATCCCCTTCGACCTGGAACTTCTCTTCTTGCAGCACTGATCTCGCGAAGAGCATCACAGTAGTTTGTCATGTCTGTCATGATAACCAGAATATGCATGTCCTTCTCGTAAGCGAGGTACTCTGCTGCGGTAAGGGCCATTCTTGGTGTACTTATTCTTTCTATTGCAGGGTCATCCGCAAGGTTAAGAAATACAACCGCTCTGTCCATTGCACCGGTTGCCCTGAAGTCTTTGATAAAGTAATCGGCTTCCTCGAAAGTAATTCCCATGGCAGCGAAAACAACTGCGAAGTTGTCATCCTGGCCCATAACCTTAGCCTGCCTGGCTATCTGAGCAGCCAGAATACCGTGGGGAAGGCCATTTGCACTGAAGATGGGAAGTTTTTGGCCTCTGACCAGAGTGTTAATTCCATCGATGGAACTGAAACCGGTCTGGATGAACTCGGCTGGGTAATCCCTTGCGTAGGGATTGATGGGTGCACCATTGATGTTGTTCATTTTTTCAGGAACAATGGGAGGTTCATTATCAAAAGGAGGTCTTGGGCGACCCTGACCATCAAAAACCCTGCCCAGCATCTCTGTAGACACTCCCAGCTCAACACCCTTGCCCAGAAAACGAACCTTGCTTGTTTCAAGAGCTGTACCACTGGAGCCCTCAAAAAGCTGTACAAGGGCTCTATTACTGTCTATCTCAAGAACTTTCCCATGGCGGAGCTCTCCACTGGAAAGCTCGATCTCTACAAGCTCTTCAAAACTAACATCAGTAACCCGATCCACCAGCATCAGGGGGCCGGAAATCTCCACGGTTGTCTTGTACTCCCGTATCATTTATCAACCTCCTTAAGCGTTTTCAAGCTGTATTTTTTCGTTCACAGCTTCGGTGATTTTTTTCTGCAGATCGTTGATCTGTTCTATTTCTTCCTCTGGCAGATAACGCATCTTTGCTATATCCTCCGACAACGGGAAATCAAAGATAACCCTTGGGTGAACATCAGCTTCGATGGCTCTGGTCATCTCATCATATGTATGCAGAATTGTTGATAACATCAACTGCTGTTTCCTGCTTGTAGCGAAAGTATCAATGGGGTGGAAAGCGTTCTGATGCAGGTAATCCTCTCTGAGACTTCGAGAGATGAACAGAATCAGCTGATCCTCTGGAGAGAGGCTCTCTGCTCCCACCAGCCTTGCTATTTCAAGAAGGTTTGACTCATCCTGCAGAAGAGCCATTGCC
>JAOZLN010000235.1 GCA_029934845.1 Candidatus Sabulitectum sp. | reverse complement strand
AGCCCCCCCTGTTCTTCAATACCTTACCATTCCATCCGTGTACTTCTGTTTTGAACACCCGAGACATATTTATGAGAATTCTATCATAAGAAGAACGAACACGGCGCTGACGGAGTATGCATTAAAGCCTCTGGGAGCAATGGAAAAAAGAATGGACAGATCGTCAGCAGGATCAGCCACGCAGATAGTAACATTTTCCACATACATGCAGAGCAACATAGAGAGATTTTACGGCAGAACAGCAAAGATTGTAAGACCGGGTGTGAACTCAAAGTTTTTCTGCCCCGGGGATCGACCGGTGGAAAAAGGCAGATTTGTACTTTCCGTAGGGGCTCTGTGGAAATTCAAGGGTCATGAAACCGTGATCAGGATCCTTGGACATATACCTGCCAGCAGCCGACCTGAACTTAAAATTGTTGCCGACCGTGAATATCCCGGATACAAAGTGAAACTTCATTCTCTGGCAGATTCTCTTTCTGTAAAAATTGTAATAGAAAGAAGTATTTCAGAAGAAAGTCTTAGAGGAATGTATCGCAATGCCCAGGCGGTTATCTGTTGTCAACGCAATGAGCCTTACGGACTGGTTCCTTTGGAGGCAATGGCGTGTGGTACCCCGGTTATAGCCATTCAGGAAGGTGGTTTTGTGGACAACGTCATACAAGGGAAGACTGGATTCCTGTTTTCGGGAAAACCGGAGGAAGGGGCAGAACTTCTGATGAATATTCTGAGGGATCCGGAGGCAGCATCAATAATGGGATCCAACGGTGTGCTGTTTACCAGAAAAGAAAGAACCATAATCCAGGGGGCAAAGCAGCTTGGAGAAATACTGGAATCATTATGAAAATAGCATTCAATATTGACTACGATCATCTGATGTATACTGGAATAGGCAGATACGGGCTCGAGCTGATCTCTGCATGGATAAGAGCAGGACAGGATTGTGAATTGTGGATGTGGAGAGATACGAAAAAAAATCCTCCTGACATTGAAGGAGTAGAGAAACTGATCAGGTACCATCCTTTTCCAAAGAGAATTACAGATCATTTCATCCCCGGCATAAGAGCCATGAGATCAAACCTAAAGTGGGTACACAGTGCTAACGGGCTGTTGCTTCCCCCTTCTGCTCATTTCAAGCAGGCAAATATGGTGCATGACCTTGGTCCCATGCTTTACGGGCACATGAAATGTGATTCCGACACAAGGATATGGAAGCAGCGCCTTGCAAGGCTGGCATCTGATTCGGATTGTATTCTTGTAAACTCCAGGTCAACCATGAATGATCTGTTGAATATTTTTCCGGCAACTGAGGGCAAAGTTTTTCTTACACCGCTTGGTATTGATCATTTTTCCGGCATGCATACTCCTGATACCACCAGAGACCACATTCTTACAGTTGGAACAGTAGAGCCACGCAAAAACATTGACGGTCTTCTTCGAGCTTATTCAATGCTTCTTCAGAGAAGAGATGTACCTCCTCTTGTAATTGCCGGAAAGAAGGAATTTCGTGCTGATGAGTATCAGGAATTGTCGGTTAAACTTGGTCTGGAGAACAGAGTTACTTTTACAGGTTTTACAACGGATAGACAACTGGCCGATCTGTATTCCAGGGCATACTGTCTTGTTCATCCAGCTCACCATGAAGGGTTCGGTTTTACCGTGCCTGAAGCCTTTACCTGGGATCTTCCTGTGGTTGCTTCAAACACTGGAGGGCTGGGCGAGTTCTTTTCTGAAGCAGCATGGATGGTTGATCCTTCCGATCCGGAATCCATTGCTCATGGAATCGATCAAGCTCTGGATTCGGGGGTTACTGCCAGGCAGCAGGAGAAACGGGATGAACTCTCCAGAGAGCTTACATGGGAGAACTGTGCATTAAAAACAAGAGAGGCTTTGGAGACCTTTAACAAGTGATACAATCCGCATAGTGTACAGAAAAGGCATTTTTCGTTATTCTACATGGTTCAGGAGTGTTAAGAATCGGGGGGTGGGTGCCCCCTTGTAACAGATAGAGGGGTGGAACATTGAGCAAGAAGGTGTTGATAACAGGCGGGGCTGGCTTTATAGGATCACATCTGGGAGACCTTTTTCTCTCTTCAGGTTACGAAGTAAAAGCATATGACAATCTAGACCCTCAGGTTCATGGAGAGAACGCTTCAAGACCAGATTATCTGAACAGCGAGATTGAGCTGATAATCGGCGATGTAAGAGACGCAGAGTCTTTTGCCAGAGCCCTGGAACCTGTAGACATTCTTGTTCATTTTGCAGCTGCCGTTGGCGTTGGCCAGTCAATGTACGAAATCACCAGATATACATCAATAAATACCATGGGGGCTGCAGTAGTTCTTGAAGAGGTTGTGAAGCAGAAAGATCACATTGAGAAATTGCTTGTTGCAAGCTCCATGTCTATTTATGGAGAAGGTCTTTACATCTGCCCGGTTTGCGGGGAAGTTACGCCGAAACTCAGACCTGCAGAACAGCTGGCGGAACGCAAATGGGACATGTTGTGCCCAACTTGTGGAGCACCGTGCACTCCTGCTCCCACCCCGGAGACAAAGCCTCTGTTTCCAACAAGTGTTTATGCAGTGAACAAGAGAGATCATGAAGAACTGTTTCTATCAGTAGGCGATGCTTACAATATATCAACAACAGCTATGAGATTCTTTAATGTTTACGGGGAAAGACAGGCACTGTCCAATCCCTATACGGGTGTGGGTGCTATTTTTGCATCCAGGCTGCTTAACGGCAAGCCTCCTGTGGTGTTCGAGGATGGTGGACAGAGTAGAGACTTTATTCATGTTCGAGACATTGCCAAGGGGTGTTTGCTTGCCATAGAAAACAGCAATTCTCGCGGTGAGGTTTTCAACCTTGGTACCGGGCGCAAATTGTCAATTATGGATGTTGGCATGGCAATAGCTCGCGAACTGGGAAGGCCTGCAGATGATTTCATAGTTAATAACCAGTACAGAGCAGGGGATATTCGACATTGTTATGCCGACATTTCCAGAGCGGAAAAGATGCTTGGTTTTAAGGCTTCAACCACATTCGAGGATGGAGTAAGCGAGCTTTGCAGCTGGGTAGGCAGCCAGACAGCAACAGATATGGTTGACAGGGCTACGGAAGAGTTGAAGAAAAGAGGGCTTGCCAGATGAGTGTTCATCTGTTGATAGATGCAAGAGCTGTTCAAAATAATGTGGATGGGATCAGTAGATTTTCTTTGAATGTGACGAAGTGCATTATACAAAAGAGACCTGATTGGAAAATCACAATTATCATCGGGAAAACTGCAGCTTTTCACCTTGAGAACACCCAGGCGGAAATTATTCTGGATGACTCTTCAAGATTTAGAACATCAGCAAACAGGAAGCTCTCCAATCGAATCAACGAAATTGCTCCGGATGTCTTTCTTAATTTCTCAATGGCAGGACCTCAACCGGATGCTCCCTCCATAATTACTGTACACGATCTTATGGTTCTTAATCTACCGTGTTATTTTGGCGACAGTATTATCCGGAATGCCTTCAGCCGTTTCATTTTCAGGAAGGCACTGAAAGCTTCTATTGGACATGCTTCAGCCGTTGCTGTTCCCACAATGGCAACAAAGCTTGATGTGATGAGGGCTTTTAAGTCTGCAACAGATATGGTTTTTATCACTGGAGAGGGGCAGGCTCTGTTTACTTCTCCGGTTTCTTCGAAGCTGGAAAGAGAGAACTTCTTTCTTTATGTGGGTAATGCTCGCGGCTATAAGAATATTCCCCGTTTCCTCACTGCATATGGCAGACTCTGGGCGCTTAACGAAAACACACCACCGCTTACCATGGTTGTCCGGAAGGATAGGGCATATGGCTATTTCCGAAAACATCTGGATTCGAACCCGGCAAGATCAAACATAAAAGTTCTTACCCATATCTCCGATGAGGAACTGCGCAATCTTTATCTAACCTGCAAAGCGCTTTTAATACCTTCAGTTTATGAGGGGTTCGGGCTGCCAGCCCTTGAAGCCATGGCTACAGGCGCTCCTGTTATGGCTTCCAAAACCACAGCTCTTGAAGAGGTAGTGGGAGATACCGGAGTTCTTATTGATCCATATTCGGTGATAGACATAATGCGTGGCATGGCAGAACTGTCGGCTGCTTCACAGGAAGAGCTTGATGAACTGGGAAGGCGAGCCCAGGAGAGATCAGAAATCTTTTCATGGGATAAAACCGCTGAGTGTTTCCTTAAGCAGATTGAAGCTCTGCTATGAAAGTTGCTGTAGTAAACCCGCCCTTCATGGACGGCAAGTTTTCCAGAACATCCAGATCACCGGCAATTGTAAAAAGCGGAACGATGTACTGGCCTTTCTGGCTGGCCTATTCAGTTGGCACTCTTGAACGGGCGGGACACGATGTGCTGTTTTTTGACTGCCCTGCAGGGAAGATTACTTAGAATGAATTGATGGATAAGCTTAAG
>JAOZLN010000234.1 GCA_029934845.1 Candidatus Sabulitectum sp. | reverse complement strand
GACCGGTGAGTACAAATACTCACTTGTGCAGGAAACCGATAACGGCCCCCGTTATATGAATTCCAGGGTTTCAAGCATTCTTAACAGTGACGGTGATATGGTGGGCTTCTGCCTTTTTTCCAGAGATGTAACTGAGAAAGTGCTTTCCGATCAGATCCTGGAGGAGAGTACAGAAAGATATCGCGGCCTTGTGGAATCCACAGCAGACTGGGTATGGGCTATCAACCTTGAAGGCTCTCACACATTCTCAAACGGCAGCATAAAGGCTCTTCTCGGGTACGAGGTGAATGAAGTTCTCGGTGAATCCGCTTTCCCACTCATGCACCCGGATGATCTGGAATCAGGCAGAGAACTGGTTGCGAGTGCTGTAAAACATAAGCGTGGATGGAGCAATGTTGAAATTCACTGGCTGCATAAAGATGGTTCAGTTCGTTTGTTTGAGAGCTCTGCCCGGCCGTTGTTTGATATAAAAGGAGAGATGACAGGCTTTTCTGGAATCGATCGTGACATCACAGAGTACAAGAAAGCACAGGAGGCACTGCGTAAATCAGAGTTTGACATGAGAACTCTTTTCAACGCTATGACTGATATTGTGTTTGAGATGGATTACGATGGAACCTACATCAATATTGCTCCAACCTCACCTGAGCTGATGTTTCTGCCCCCGGAAAACTCAATTGGAAAAACTCTGCACCAGGTTTTTCCAAAAACCGAGGCAGATCAGTTTCTTTCCTTTATCCGTCGATGTATCGACGAGAATGAAACCATCTCTATAGAGTACCCTCTGGTTATAGGGGAGAGAACAGTCTGGTTCGAGGGAAGAGCAACTCCCAAGACGAAAAACACTGTTCTTTACATCGCAACAGATATCACGAAGAAGAAACTTTCAGAGGATGCGTTGCGGGAAAGTGAAGAGCGTCTTCGTGCTTTAATAAATGCCATGCCGGATATTGTTTGTTTTAAAGATGGCCAGGGCAGATGGCTTGAAGCGAATGAGTCCGATATCAGCCTGTTTCGACTTGATGGCGTTGATTTCAGGGGGAAGAAAGATTCCGAACTCGCAGAATTTACTCCATTCTACAGTGATGCTTTTAATACATGTGAAGAAACTGATGAGCATGCCTGGGAGGCCGGTTGCATAACTCGATCAGAGGAAGTTATTCCCCGCCCGGATGATTCACCGGTTGTTCTTGATGTTATAAAAGTTCCCACTTTCTACCCCGATGGACAACGCAAGGGACTTGTTGTTGTTGGCCGCGACATCACTCTTCGCAAGAATGCCGAAGCCGAACGAGAGCGGTTGATGATGGCCATTGAGCAGGCTGCAGAGACCATAGTTATTACCGATCCTCAAGGCATTATCGAGTATTTGAACCCTGCTTTCGAAAAGGTAACGGGTTATTCCAGAGATGAGGTTATTGGGCAGAATCCCAGTACTTTTGCAAGCGGCGAACATGATCTTACATTTTACCAGGACATGTGGGAAACACTTACCAGAGGTGAGAACTGGGTCGGACGGATCATAAACAAAAAGAAGGACGGCTCTTTTTACACTGAAGAAGCAACTATTTCACCTGTAAGAGATCCCTCCGGTGATGTCATAAACTATGTTGCTGTTAAGCGTGACATTACCATTGAAGTGAAGCTTGAAGAACAACTGCGACAGGCACAGAAGATGGAGGCTGTAGGGCAGCTTGCCGGTGGTGTTGCACACGACTTTAACAACATTCTCCAGGTAATAAACGGGTACACGCAACTGACCCTGGCTGAAATCAACAAGGAGCATTCTGCTTATGAATTTGTCCGGGAAATAGCAAAAGCAGGGGATCGAGCTCAATCACTTGTCAGCCAGCTGCTTTCCTTCAGCCGACGACAGATAATCAGCCCGGTTGATCTTGATCTGAACGAAGTAACAGAGAAACTCATGAAGATGATACGACGGGTTATCGGGGAACACATTCACTGCGAGTTCATTCCCGGTCACGAGCTTGGTACGATCCAGGCAGATTCCGGGCAGATGGAGCAGATCCTTATGAATCTGTGCGTAAATGCCCGCGATGCTCTTGCTGGTGGAGGGAATATCTCAATTGAGACCGGGAATGTTCTTATCGATGCAGAGTATGCAGCAAAACACCCCTGGGCCAAACCCGGTCGATATGTTCTGCTAAGCGTAACTGATGATGGTTGCGGGATGGATAAGAAAACACTTGCAGGCATATTTGACCCATTTTTTACCACTAAATCCGTTGGAAAGGGAACCGGGCTGGGCATGTCTACAGTGTATGGCATTGTCAAACAGCACAAGGGGGAAATTCAGGTTTACAGCGAACCCGGCAGGGGAACGGTGGTTAAGATATACCTGCCTGTAGTTGCAGGAAGAGCTGCGGATGTAGCGAGCCAGGTGGATGCTTCCGTAACTGGTGGAGCAGAGACTATTCTTGTTGCAGAAGATGATGACACGGTTCGAAACCTGACAAGGCAGACTCTTGTCACGGCTGGATACACAGTTATTGATGCAAAGAATGGAAATGATGCTGTTAGCCTGTTCCATAAACATGCTGACAAGATCAACCTCCTTATGCTGGATGTTGTCATGCCCGGGCTTGGCGGGAAAGAGATTTCTGACAGAATTCACGAAACACACCCTGATGTACCGGCACTGTTTTGCAGCGGATACAGCAGGAATGCTATTCACACAGGGTTCGTTCTTGATTCCGATCTGAATTTTATACAGAAACCATACGGTTCTGATTCGCTTCTTCGTAAGATACGCCAGGTGCTTGACTCATGATAAAGGAAAATGAGCTTCCTGCTCCTCTGAAGGAGCAGTCTGAAAAAGAACTGCACATGTACAAACATCTTGTCTCTTTAAGCAACGATCATATGTCCTTCATCGGCACTGATTATGTGTACCGTACTGTAAACAATGCGTATCTTGCAGCTCACGACAAAACCAGCGATATGATCGTTGGCCATACGATTGCTGAACTTATGGGTGAAGATGTTTTTGCAGGTCAGATAAAGGAAAGGTACGACAGATGTCTTGCCGGAGAGAGGGTTCAATATCAGGAGTGGTTTGATTTCCCAAACCTTGGCCTTCGCTGCATGGATGTGGTCTATCATCCTTATCTTAATGAAACAGGCGATGTTACGGGAGTTGTTGTAAGCAGTAGAGACATTACCGATCTTCACCATTCCGAAAGGGAACTGGATGAAAAAACATCTCTCCTGGAAAGCATTCTTCACAGCACCACCGAAACGGCAATTATTACAACCGATCTTGACTTGCGCATTAACTATTTCAATCCCGCAGCTGAAAAGTTGTATGGATACAAAAGTGATCAAGTTACAGGTAGAACCGTTATGGATATCCACAAATCATTCAATGTTGCACCGGAAAGACTGGAAAGGGCTCTTGAAATAGTTCGCAAAACAGGTTGCTATGATTACCTGCATGATCTGGATACAGGAGCAGGTTCCGGTATTCGTCACATAAAATCCCGACTTGAGGGAATCTATAACTCAAAAGGGGAGATGACAGGTTATTCAAAGTTCGCCTGGGATGTTACTGAACGCAGACAGATGGAAATGAAGCTTCGTGAAAGTGAACAGCGTTTTCATGCATTGTTTGACGAAATAAGCGATGGGGTTGCGGTTTACGAAGCTGTTGATGATGGTGCAGATTTTGTTTTCCTGGATATTAACAATGCCGGGCAGAAAATGGATAGTGTGTCCAGAGAAGATGCAGTGGGACGCAGAGTTACGGATGTCTTTCCTGGTGTAGAGCAATTCGGACTTTTGGATGTATTGCGACGGGTCTGGAAAACAGGGGTTTCTGAAGATCATCCTGTGTCACTCTATGAAGATCACAGAGTATCATACTGGCGGAAGAGCACTGTGTACAAACTGCCTTCCGGTGAAGTTGTGTCAGTTTACTCCGATGAAACTTTAAGGAAGCAATCGGAGGAAGCGCTGCGGAAAAGCGAAGAAAACTACAGGCTTCTTGTTGAAACCAATACCAGCGGGATTCAGGAAATAGATGTTTCCGGAATGATTGTTTTCGGGAACCAGGCTTACCACAACCTTCTGGGTTACACGAATGGTGAACTGATAGGCAGATCGATGTATGATCAGCTCGAAAAGGATGAGGCAATAAGGCTTTCCGATCACATCAAGTTCCTGATAGAGCAGCAGCCTGAACCGGAGCCCTGGTTCGGTACTTCAACAAAAAATGACGGTACGGTTATAGATGTTCGCACAGACTGGAACTACAAGCGGAGCGAAAGCGGTGAAGTAATCGGGTTCATTTCTGTTCTGACTGATATAACCCGGCGCAAAAAGAATGAAGAGATGCTGAAGGCGGAACATGCAAGATTTGTTACTGTAATGGATTCTCTGGACGCAATGGTGTACGTTGCGGATATGCAGACACATGAGATCATTTTCGTTAACAG
>JAOZLN010000233.1 GCA_029934845.1 Candidatus Sabulitectum sp. | reverse complement strand
TATTCACTCGATGTTTGTTAATTCCTCTGATCTTGAGTACTACCTGGGTTCCGGCTTCGTGCAGACCAATGATGGAGTACAGGTAAGAGAGGGGTGTGTTGATCCAGAGCGAGAAGCTCAGGACAACTACGGCCTTGGAGTACTGGGTACAATAGTTCACGAATTCGGCCATCAGCTTGGCCTGCCCGATCTTTACAATACATACACTGGTGCAGTTGGCGTTGGTGGATGGGATCTTATGGGGTACGGTCAGTGGTTGATGAACGGGTACTGGCCTGCAGCTCCCGGAGCCTGGTCCAGAGCGGCCATGGGCTGGCTTGACCCGATTGTGATAACTCCCGGTGAATACACAGTTGACCAGATGGGTGAAGTCTACAAAATACCATTGAACTCAACAGAATATCTTCTTATTGAGAACAGACAGCGCGACCCTGATGGAAACGGGCAGTGCGGTCCTCACGACAGAGACTACGGCCTTCCAGGGTCTGGAGTACTTATCTGGCATGTTGATGAAACCCGGCTTGGGGCATACAGGGCAGCAAACACTGTGAATGTTGATCCGCTTCACAAGGGGGTGGATGTAGAAGAAGCTGACGGAATACAGGATCTTGACTACGGATTTGCAACATGGTTCAGTATTGAGGGCAGCGAGTTCGATCCCTGGAAAAGAGACGGTTACGCCTGGGAATTCTCCCCTGAAACAACCCCTTCCACTGATGCTTCGTGGGGTGGTTTCACCGGTGTGAAAATAGATGTTCTCGACAACTCGAAGAACTCGATGCGATTTGTCTACAGCCTTCTTGGAACAGTTCCCGGGTGGCCTGTTTCAGTTGGTGCAGCAAGATTCGGTTCGATCTTATGGAATTCCCCGGATGGCATTCTTACAGCATTTGTCACCGGTAACGGTCAGGCCAAGTTTGTTCCGGCAGACGGTTCTGATCCAGTCCCGCTGGGATTGAATGTTACTGCTCCGCTGGTTGTTTTTACAATTGAGGGAACCGAGTATCTGGTAATTCCCGAGGAGGATGGCCAGATCCATATGCGCCTTCCAGACTGGTCCGAGGCTTCGGGATGGCCTGTCGATCTTCCGTCACCTTCGGTTCAGATCATCGCGTCACAGTCTATGAACAGTGTATTTGCTATTCTCGAGAACCGCGAAGTCTACAGGATTAACCCTGATGGAAGCATTGATGCCAGCTGGCCCAAAACCTTTGCAGTGGATGTTATCGGGGCATGCCTGTTCCCCCATGAATCGGATCCGGGTCTTATTCTTGTATCTGCGGACGGCTCAGTAAGAAGAGTCGGCCCAGGCGGCGGAACTATTTTTGGCTGGCCGGTTCACCCGGGCAGCGAGAATTCAACACTGCCTGTTGCCGGTGATTTCGACCGGGACGGAGATGTTGAGACCGCTGTTGTCTCCGGTGGAAAATTGTGGATGTATGACGAGAGCAGTGCCAGTGAACCCGGTTTTCCTGTGACCCTTCAGGGACAGGTTCTTTCCGACCCCTTCATGGCCGACCTGGACAGCGACGGGAATATTGAGCTCCTGGTGGAAACCACCATTGGTATCGAGGCTTTCTCATCTTCGGGAACCATGGTAACCGACTGGCCTTTTACAACAGAGACAGATTCCCTGACATACGAATACTCAAGATTTACGTCTGGTCTTGGGGGAAGCGGTTTTGCCTGTTCATCCCTCAGGGATGGAAGGATCTTCATATGGAATGGCAGTGGAGTATCCACAGGCGGCAGCCCCTACGCTTTCGGCGACAAACCCACAGGCACTCCAATTCTTCACAGGTTTGACGGAGAGAGCCAGAGCAGAATAATGTCTATTACTGCAGGTGGGGTTTTCGGCGCTTTCTTTACCGGTTTTGAATCTGACGGCTGGAATACCGGAATGGACAGAGGCGGGGAAAGATGCTGGCCGCTGGAGCATCTGCCTTCTGTGGTCTCATCACAGAATCTTTTAGATGAAGATGCTTTCTTTGTCTGGCCAAACCCCGTTACCCGGGGAACCGGGCAGATCCGTTTTGTTCCAGGCCGTGATGCACAGTACAGAATACGAATTTTCAATGTTGCAGGAGAGCTGGTTGCCGATTACCACGGAGATGCCCCGGGAAAAGTTCCATGGGAAGTAGAGTGGAAAACAGACGACCTGGCACCTGGTGTTTACTATGTGTGTCTTGAATTGACTTCATCGGGAGAGACTGCAGAAGCACTCTTCCACGCTGCGGTGGTGAACTGACATGAAAAAAGCAATCCTGATCTTTCTTCTTCTTTCCACGGTTCTTCTGGGAGCAGACAAGGGAACCGTTCTAAGGTCTGTTGTTCTTCCGGGCTGGGGCCAGTTTCATGCTGGACACGCAACAAGAGGTACTATCTTTATGGGTCTTGAGGCTTCCATATGGACCGGAGTGGGAGTATCCTACCTGCAGGGCATATTCAACAGGGATGATTACAGAAATCTTGCCATGGAACAGGCTGGTATTGATGCTTCTTTCCGCGACAATGATTTCCAGGATGATATTGGTGATTTTTCCAGCAGCAGCGAGTACAACGACTACATCCGCAGCCTTGCAAGATATTACTATCCCGATGACCCGGAAGCCCAGCAGAACTACTTTGACAACCACAGCCGGTTTGGTGCCGACGGGTGGAACTGGTCCAGCGCAGGTGCCAGAGAAAACTACGATGACGCACTGCGGGTAAGCCGTGAGTGGTTCAGAAGAACCACTTATGTGGCGGCTTTCGCCGTTGTGAACAGGGTAGTAAGTGCCATTGATGCCTCTCTTCTTGACCCCTCGGAGCCGGGAATTTACACGGCGCTGGATTTCCCGGAAAGTGCTGACTTCTCATCTGTAAGATTTACTGTGGGAGCGAGATTCTAATGACAATATTCATACTTCTTTCGGTGCTTCTTGGTACAGGTACAGGACCTCTAGTCATTGATGGTACCTTCCACTTCCCCGAGATCCAGCAGATGGATCTGAGGCATGACCCGGTAAACCTTCCTACGGGACCTCTTGCGGGAATGGACGGTTCCCATGAGGTTGGTGATGTGGTAAACTTCTGGGCAATGGACGAAAGTGGTCCCTACCCGATGTTCTACCTTACAAGTGCCACCTGCCGGTTCTCTGGCGAGCTTACATACATATTTGTGGAAGACACCCAGTGGGGTGTCAATTTCGACCAGAATGCAGTTGACTCTCTTTCAACAGCCCTTGAAGGGGAAGACGGAATTACTGCTACCGATGCGGAATATTTTGGAGACATTCCAGACCTGATGGATGATGACCCCAGAGTCTACTACCTTATGCTGGACATAAAAGATGGTTACGAACCCGGGGTTCAGAACTGGTACATTGCCGGATATTTCAGCCCCTACAACATGTTCACAGAGTGGGAAGCGCGGAACTACTACGGTGGCCATTCCAACGAAGTAGAGATGCTTTACATCGACTGCTACCCCGCCCGCATGGAGGACGCTACCTACACTGCCAGCCACGAACTGGTACATCTGATCCAGTACGGCATAAAGCCGTTCAGCGGCGAGGAATTGTGGGTACTGGAAAATCAGGCACAGACAGGTACATTCCTCTGCGGTTATCCTGCTTTTCAGGTTGAAACTTTTATTGAGATGAAAGGTGTATCTCCTATAAAATGGACAGATTACACCGATATGAACAGGTACGTTGCAGGCTATGGAGCAGGTTATCTTTTCTTCTCGTATCTTTTTGAGAACTACGGTGGCAAAGACTTTATCTGGAACAGCATGCATGGAAGTGTAAAAGGTATTGAAGGTGTTATCCATGCAATTGAATCCGCCACAGGAGAAACTGCTGATATGGAAGAGATCCTTTCCAGATGGATGCTCTCCTGCTTTATAGATGACAAATCTCTGGGGTATGGATGGGACAGTTTAAGAATTGCAGATTATGACACAGGAGGCAACAGAACAGGAATGGACTATACCGGTGTAGTCAGCGATACTCCATGGAGCGACCCGTGGCATGAAGTATTCGGATTCCAGGGAAACTACTACAAAATAGAAGATGGTCTTACCGGTAGTCTTAGAGCCGAAGGCAGTGGAATCGGTAATCTTGAAGCTTTCTTCTTTAACGGCAGTACGGTAACTCAACTAGACGCTGGCAGTGCTTACGATGTGGCTGTCAGTCTTGAGAATTCCGGAACCCTGATGCTTATGTGCAACAGTTTTGCCGGTCTGGAGATGAATGTTTCAGCAGGCAGTATAGGCGGCGGTAACTTTGCAGTTTTCCCCAACCCGTGCCTTGGCGACTTGTATTTTCAGTTTACTTCAACAGGAGAATCTGTTGTTCTGTCATTCTTTGATCAGGCAGCTGTTCACATTGAAACTGTAACCCTGTCCGCCTCTTCCGGGGAAACTGTTGTTACGTATGCCGGTGCTTCCGAGCTTGCCTCAGGGATTTATTTCTATC
>JAOZLN010000232.1 GCA_029934845.1 Candidatus Sabulitectum sp. | reverse complement strand
GCGACCCCTTGGTCCCAAACCAAGTGCGCTACCGAACTGCGCCACGCCCCGACCGCAGCTCGATTCTACTAAATCACTACCATGGTTGGCAAGCTTGACCTTTGAGGTGACTTGAAACATAGTTGCGCATCCTCGCATATACAGTTTGGTGTAAACCCTGAAGGGAAAGCAAATTGAAATACATATTTTTATTGCTTGTTCTTGTAGTTTCTGCAGCAACAGCTGGAGGCTACTCTGTTATGGTTCCGAATGTTACCAGAATTGATATTGAATATTTCCACAATAACGGTTACGATATTGAAGGCGTATTCGGTAACAAGGCCAGGCTTTATGTGAACGACAGGCAGGAGACAGCGCTTCGTGACATGGGTTACAGGCTTTTTGTGGAAGAGGTTCCCACCCCACTTGTAGCTTATCCAACCATTGCCGAGATCAATGCATCAATGAATGCTGTTGTTGCGGCGCATCCGGACATTGCCAGAATGGAACAGATCGGAACTTCTGTACAGGGAAGAGAGATCTATGCAGTAATAGTCAGCGATAATGTTGATGATGACGAGGCAGAGCCGGAAATAAGAATAACAGGCAATATTCACGGAGATGAAAAAACCGCCGGGATGTCCTGCTTGAATTTCCTTGAGGTTCTTACTGATAACTACGGAACCAGTGATCTGTGTACTTATGTTGTAGACAATTCTGAGGTATGGGTCATCAGCATCCTTAACCCTGATGGTTATGCAAATGATACCCGCTACAATGCCAACGGTATTGATCTAAACAGAAACTGCAGCTATATGGGGCCGGGCGGAGGCGGAGGCTCAACTGCATTTTCCGAACCTGAGACCGCCGCAATGAGAGACATTACCATGCAGAGCTGGCCAGCCCAGAATAACTATACCCATCCATTTGCAACAGGGCTTTCCTTCCACAGCGGGGCGGAATGCTTTAATGCAGTATGGAACTTCAGCACAACAGAGCCTATTCAGGATCTTGATTTTGTAACAGCACAGGCTAACGCATACGCCAACCATCCGTCAATCAGCGCCTATTACGGCGCAGGAGTATGGGACATATGGATTCCCGGGGCATCGTGGTATCCAACAAACGGTGATGTGAATGACTGGTCTTACGGTGAAGTTGGTACCGTTGACCATACAATCGAAGTTTCCAACATCAAGTCAGACCCGGACTGGCCTGGTATTGCCAGTGCCAATTACATGCCTATGCTTGAATTCTGCGAAACCAGTACTTATGGAATTTACGGCACGGTGAAAGATGGTGGCGGTAATCCACTTGATGCTCTTGTGGAAGTTCAGCTTTCAGATGGCCTTGACTCTTCTCCTCTTCGTTTCTGCAGAACCGATGTGATTGATGGCGGCTACTCCAAGGCTCTTGTACCAGGTACATATGATATAGTTGTTACAGTTGCAGGTCTCGGCTCTCAGAGCAATAACGGTGTTGTGGTCGGGGCTGAAGCGATGATTCCAGTTAACTTTGTATTTGCAACTGGAATTGAGGATTCCTCCTCTGGAAATACTTACATACGCATGAGCGTTGCTCCCAATCCCGTTGCAACCGCATGCATATTTTCACTTCCAGATACAGGCATTGCTGGAAACCTCAGAATTTATGATATTTCCGGCAGAACTGTGTACGAGAAAAACATACCGGCTGGCGTTACAAGACACTTGTTCAGCGCCGGTTCGACACTTCCAGCAGGGGTGTATCAAGCCAGATACATTTCGGGTGGGCGTTCTGCATCTATCAGGATGGTAGTTGCGAACTGATACAGAGATATTTAGAAAGGCAGTGACATGGCACATAAAAAATCATCCTCCAGTTCCAGAAATGGAAGAGATACCGCGGGGCGACGACTTGGAGTCAAGGCACCATCCGGACAGTATGTCAGTGGTGGAACCATAATTATTCGTCAGAGGGGCACAAGGATACACCCTGGTCTTAATGTGGGAAAAGGAAGTGATGACACCTTGTTCGCAAAGATCGAAGGCCGTGTCAAGTTCCACCGCATGGGAGCCAGAAAGGTTGCTTCCATAATACCAGAAGCATAGATCTCAGGTGAAAGTAAGAACAGATCTTGTTCTGAAAGATATCGGGGAGCTTCTTACCATGGGTGGCAGTGGTGCCGCTGGAATTGGTCTTCTTAAAGATGCGGCTCTGGCTGTGAGTGAGGGCAGGGTTGTCTGGGTAGGATCCAGTTCAGTAGTGGAAGACCATTGCGAAGTACTTAATGATACAAAAGTTCTTTCTGCCGGGGGTAAGGTTGTTACTCCCGGCTTTGTCGATTCGCACACACACCCTCTTTTCGGGGCAACTCGACAGGATGAATTCGCCATGCGTGCGGCAGGGGCTGATTACGAGGAAATAGCAGCAGCAGGCGGTGGTATTCTCAACAGTGTAAAGAAGACGAGAGCGGCATCTAATGCTCTTCTTGAAGAAAACATGAAGCATCATCTTTCTGTTATGCTGTCCAATGGAACAACCACCGTTGAGGCAAAAAGCGGCTACGGTCTGGATCTGACAACCGAGTTGAGGTGTCTTGAGATCGCCGGAAAAGTGGGAGAGGAAGTTCCTCAGACCGTTGTTCCGACTTTTATGGGGGCGCATGAGGTTCCAGAGGAATTCAAAGGCAGACATGACGAGTACATCGATTACCTTATTGATCATGTAAATCCCCGGATCAAGGAACAGGGAATTGCTGAATTTGTGGATATCTTCTGTGAAAAAGGAGTTTTTACAAGGGATCAGGCAATTCGCTACCTGGAGGCTTCTTCCAGAATTGGTTTTCTGCTTAAAATACATGCTGATGAGTTTTACGATACAGGTGGAGCGGCTGTTGCGGTTAATGCCGGTGCGGTCAGTGCTGATCATCTACTTTCTATATCCGACAAGAACATAGAACTTATAGCAGAAAGTAATACAGTTGCCACACTACTGCCGGGAACAGCCTTGTTTCTTAATAAACCCTTTCCTCCTGGACGGAAATTACTTGATGCCGGTGCATCGGTTGCTCTTGCCACTGATTTTAACCCAGGGAGTTGTTTCTGTGATTCAATGCCATTGATTGTAAGCCTGGCTGTTTGTCAATGTGGGTTTACAGTTGAGGAAGCATTAGTCTCTGCAACCATAAAGGGTGCAGCTGCACTAAGATTAGAGAAACAGAAAGGTAGTTTAACACCTGGATTTGATGCCGATTTTGTCATCTGGAATTGCAATGATTTTAGAACTATACCTTACCATTTAGGCAACCCGGATGTTGCCGCAGTGTACTGCGCCGGGCTAAAGGTATATAGTACTTAGCATACAGCTAAAACGGGGGGGGCAACCGGGAATGACGGAAAATGTCACTTCATTGAAGAAGAAAGCTCATGATCTTGTTCAAAAGGGAAAACTTGAAAATGCTTTAAAGATCTTCAATCTAGTAGTAGAAGAAGATCCCAGAGATGCTTCAGTTCACAACAAAATTGGTGACATCCTTTTAAAGCTAAAACAAGACGATAATGCCAAAGGACATTTTCTTATATCGGCGAATTTGTACAGCGATGAAGGGCTTCAAATGGTCGCGTTGTCGATTTGCAGAAAAATTGTAAGAGCATTCCCGAAAGAGATCGAAGCCAATTTGATAATGGCAAACTGTTTTTATCAGCAGGACAAGCATGAACAGGCAGGGAAAGAGTATGTATCTTATCTGAAGGGTAAACCATCTCTTGATTCCCCTGATGTAGCTGCCGCTTTAAAAGCGTTAACGGTTATTGAACCGGATTCTCAAAAGTGGGTCAGTAATCTTGCAAAAGTTGCATACAAGCAGAAGAATGAAGCTTTCCTTGACTATGCAGTGTCTATATCCATGGAGAGAAATCATCCTGATATTGATAAGCTTGCACAGATGTTGAAGAAGCTTCGAGCCGTGCTTCATCCTGCACCCAAGAAAAGGCCTCCCAAAAGAAAGAAACCGGAAGCGGTTCCAGAAGTTGACAGCAGTGCTCTTCTGACAAATCTTTCTTTTGACCAGGGTGACCTTCTTCAGGAGGACTTATCTGATGACCTTGAAGATTTCGCAGGTGAACCCAAGACGTTACCAAAAAAGAAAAAAAGATCAGCAAAAACTGTGCGGAAGCAGGTCCCCGATTCTGATCTTGACGAGATGCAGAACGATCTTTCATTTGATAAGAGTGATTTTCTTGAAGGCAGAAGTGAAGCATCCGAGGATATTCTTAGTGACATCACAAAAGATGATGATGAAGACTGGAGTATTTCAGAGCTGGAGAATACAGGCCCTCAGCGCATTGGTGAGTATTTCGTAGCTTGTGGCCTTCTTAAAGCTGGAGATGTTCTTAAAGCCCTTGATCAGCAAACGTCTGCTGCAGAAGATACAAGACTTGGGGATGTACTTGTTTCAATGAATCTTGTTTCAGTCAGACAGGTTCGCGAAGCTCTTTCCAAGCAGGTTG
>JAOZLN010000231.1:4194-4474 GCA_029934845.1 Candidatus Sabulitectum sp. | reverse complement strand
CCCCGTAGCGAGAAACTGGTTCAGCAGGCAATTGATGAACTGGTCAAGGGGCGAACTTCCCTGGTGATCGCACACAGGTTGAGTACGATAAAGAAGGCTACAAGGGTTCTGTACATAGAGGACGGCAGAATTCTGGAAGAGGGTAGCCATGAATCACTGCTTGCTCTGGAAGGAAAGTACTACTCTCTCTGGAAGATGCAATTCTAGAATGTCAAAGAATCTTCTTGTAAGGCTTCATTCGCTGGGAGATGTGGTTCTGGCCTCTGGTACGGCAGTGGCA
>JAOZLN010000231.1:0-4184 GCA_029934845.1 Candidatus Sabulitectum sp. | reverse complement strand
GAATTCCCGGTAACATAGAAGCGATCCCTCTTTCCGGAGGCTGGCAGGAACTCAGAAGGGTTGCAAAGAATTATTCCACGATCGTTGACCTGCAGAACAATCTAACCACACGACTTGCTTTTGCCGGAAAAAATGTAAAGAGATTTCATTTCAGCAGAAGGTTAAGAAGAAAGGTTTTACTTGGAGCAGGGAACACCCTTCCATGGCGGGCAGAGGAATATCTGAGAACATGGTCGCCCGGAGCAGACCCTTTTCCAGTGCTTGCAAGATATGCATCTCCTGTTCAAGATAAATTTACAGTGGGTATTGTGGCTGGTGGAAGATGGCCCCTGAAAGCAGTTCCCACAGGTGTTGTAACAGAGCTGGCTCGCCTCTTTACCGATATTGAGGGGGCTCAAGTGCTTATTATGGGAGACTCAGAAGACAGTGCTATTGCAGAACACATAGTGGAGCAGTGCGGTTACCGTGATGTAAGAACCATTGCAGGAGAGGGGGGCATATCCCAGCTTATCAGCAGAATTGAGAGGCTTGACCTGCTGATCTCCCCGGATTCAGGGCCTGCACATATTGCCATGGCTCTTGGAGTTCCTGTGCAGGTCATTTTTACTTCAACATCACCTGCTCTCGGGTTCTGGCGGGAAGATTTCGGCGGGGCTTATATGGTTGAACCAATTCCCTGCAGACCCTGTCACAGACATGGCGGAAGAAAGTGTGCTGCAGGCGACGAGCAGTGCAGAAATATGATTGTTCCCAGGGATGTTTTTCAGGAGGCAATGTGTCTGGTTCCATGAACAGCCCCATGATGAAGCAATACACGGATATGAAGAGAGATTATCCGGACTCGGTGCTGCTGTTTCGTATGGGTGATTTTTACGAAACCTTTATGGATGATGCAAAGAAGGTAGCATCCATTCTGGGAATTACACTTACCGCAAGACAAAAAAACAAAGAAACCGGCCAGGGTATTCCACTTGCTGGTTTTCCATATCATGCTCTTGACGGATATCTGACCAAGCTTATCCGTGCAGGTTGTCGTGTTGCAGTCTGCGAGCAGACTGAAGATCCCAAAAAGGCTAAAGGACTTGTAAAGAGAGATGTTGTAGAGATCGTAACACCGGGAACCCTTGTAAGCGGATCTGCTCTTGATGAGCGTGCAACTGCTCTTCTTGCCTCTGTTTCTGTAATTAAGGGAAGATCTGCACTTGTGCTTTGTGATGTATCCACAGGCGACATTCGAGCAACAGAATTAGAGGCTTCCGGTCTTACAGCTGAGCTTGCAAGAAGAGTTCCAAGAGAGGTTCTTGTATCGGAAGATACTCCCATTACAGTTCCTGACAACTGCGAGGTTACTGTTTTGGAAGGGTGGAAATTTGATCCGCAGTCCGGTGCCAGAGAGATAAGTCACACATTCGGGAAAGCTGCAGCTCAAGGTTTTGGAGTTGCAGACAGTCCTGCTCTTCTGTCGGCTTTTGGCGCGCTTCTTGCATACATTGGTCATACAAAAAGATCCGCTGTTTCGCATCTGGATTTCAGAGGTGTTTACAACCAGAGAGATTATCTGGTTATTGACAGATCAAGCTCAAGAGCTCTCGGGATAGTAGACGCACCTCCCGGTGAAGAAAAGGCGATTCTGGCAGACAGAACTGACAGAACCGAGACTGCTGGTGGCGGTCGTCTGTGGAGGCAGTGGCTGATGTCACCGCCAATGGATCCAGTTGTCATAAAGAACAGACACATGGCCGTGGAAGAACTGATTGCAGAGGGAATACATGTTCATGTAAGAAATACGCTTGAGAAAGCAACAGACCTGGAGCGTCACGGAGGCAAACTTGGAACTCTCAGAGCCTCCCCCAGAGATCTAAGATCAATTCAGCAGACCGCATCTCTTATTCCTCGTATAAAGGAAATGCTTTCCGGTACAGGTTCTTCAATTCTGGAAAAGGTATCACAGATGGATGCTCTTCAGGACATTGCAGAGCATATAGACAAGACTCTTTCCGATGACCCTCCTGCAAGAATATCTGATGGAGGTTACATAAGAAACGGGTTCTCTTCAGAACTTGACGGACTTAGAGAGGTAAAGAGCGGTGGCAGGTTGTGGATGGATAAGATGCTGGAGCGTGAAAGAGAAAGAACCGGTATTCAAAAACTTACTGTTGGATACAACAAGGTTTTTGGTTACTACCTTTCTGTGTCAAATTCATTTAAACATCTAGTCCCTGATTACTTTATCAGAAAACAGACCCTTGTAGGCGGTGAGCGGTTCATTACTCCGGAATTGAAGGAAATGGAAGAAAAGATCCTGAATGCTGATCAGAATATCTCAGTTCTTGAAGCAGAAATATTCAGCAGCCTGGTGCGCAGGATAGCTTCATCGGTTGGTCGTGTTAAAAATGCTGGACGCGCACTTTCACAATTGGATGTTCTTTGTTCACTTGCAAACACCGCTGCAGAAAAGGGATGGGTTAAACCTGAACTTTCTATGGATCCCATGCTGGAGATCGTTGAAGGAAGGCATCCTGTGCTTGAGGATATTCTTCCCGGAGGAGAGTGCGTCCCCAATGATATTATTCTTAACAGAGAAAAAAGAATACTTCTGGTTACAGGCCCCAACATGGCAGGAAAATCGACCTACCTCAGACAGGCTGCTCTGCTGGTTCTTCTGGCGCAGAGCGGGTCTTTCGTACCTGCAGTGTCTATGAAATTCAGCCCTGTGGACAGGATCTACACAAGAATTGGCTCCGGTGACCGTTTAACCAGAGGACAATCGACATTTCTTGTGGAAATGGCTGAGGCTGCCTCTCTGCTTAACGGAAGTACGGAATTCAGTCTTGCAGTTCTGGACGAGGTTGGAAGAGGCACAAGTACATATGATGGCCTTTCAATTGCATGGGCCATGCTTGAGTACCTTCACGATGATATCGATCACCGACCTCTTGTTCTGTTTGCAACACATTACCATGAACTCACCTCTCTTGCTTCAAGGCTGCCCGTATGCTCCAATGCGAATGTCATAGTCAGAGAAACAGGGAACAGTATTGCTTTCCTGTACAGAGTAGAAGAAGGTTCTGCTGACAGATCATATGGAATTCATGTTGCAGCAATGGCTGGTGTACCACCCTCTGTTCTAAAAAGGGCACGGAGAGTTCTTCAGGATCTTGAATCCGGGAAACACCTTCTTCCTTCAAGCAGCCGGGACGAGACAGGGCAGATGACTCTGCCTCTGGCTAATCCGGAACACCCTGTTCTTGAGGAAATAAGAAAGATGGAGCCTGACAGTCTCACCCCCCGCAGAGCACTGGAACTTATTTATCTTCTAAGAGACAAACTCGACAACTGATCAATTCCTGGAGCAAAAGCTATCAATTCTAATTGACAAGTTCGTAACCAATGATATAGGCGCATTATACACAATAGGTAAACAGGTGTTTACATTGGGTATTGTTTTCTGTATAGTAAGAGCGGAGGTGACGAAAATGAAAAACAGATGGTTTCTTCAGACGGAAAAAGGCGATCACCAGACCGGTGCGGTGTGGGTCGCGGTTGAAGAAAGAAATGGAAAGAAAACAACGGCAGTTGTGCTGGAAACCAGTTCAAGAGCAGCAATGATCATTCTTGAATCGGGCATGTTTTACCTTACCGGGCAGGGTATGACAAAACCTGTTTTATTCCGGATCGAAAATTGCACCAGAGCAAGAATAGAGGGATGTATGTTTATCAAAGCAATAGAAACAGCAGACACGGTAAGATTAAGAGAAAACGGTATACTCAGAGAAATGAGGAAACTGCTTGAACTTGACATGATCGAAGTCGTAAAGGGATCACCGGATATCAGAGTAATTCAAACAGTCGCTTCCTGAAGTCACTCTTCTGTTGTAGAAAAATGATTTTCTGCTAATATTCCCCCTAAGGTGAGGCTTTCACTTTCCAGGGGGGTTCAAATTACTAATGAAGGAATAAGCCTGTTTTTTCCTGCATACAACGAGGAAGAAAATGTTGAGTTCATGGTTTCCAGTGCTCGGGAAGTGCTTGAAAGAATTGCAGGAAACAACTGGGAAATAATAGTTGTTGATGACGGGTCTACAGATTCAACAGCAGCTCTTACAGTTTCAATGTCAAAAGAAGATTCCAGGATCAAACTTGTATCACACAGGAAGAATTCAGGGTTTGGCAGTGCGGTTAGA
>JAOZLN010000230.1 GCA_029934845.1 Candidatus Sabulitectum sp. | reverse complement strand
CTGGGAACGGTAAATCTGGATCTGGGTTTTTATGAGGAAGCTGTTTTTGCATACCAGAATGTGATAGCTCTGGATTCAACAAGAGTTGATGTTCTAACAGATGTTACCGGTGCTCTGCTTGGTGCCGGAAGACTTACAGAGGCTCTTCATACCGGCCAGTTGGCTGTTCAACTTGACCCGGCTAATGGTCTTGCATTTAATAATTATGGAATGGCTTTAATGGAGAATGGTTCCTTTCAAGATGCGGCTATGTGTTTTAACACTGCACTCAGGCGAGAGCCCGAAAATTCCTCTGTTCTTTACAACTGCGGAAGAATAACCATGATGGCCGGAGATATGGAGGAAGCGCTGCTGTTCTTTCAGAGTTCTGTTGCGGCGGATCCAGCATTCATGCAACCGCAAATAGAAAGAGCCAGGGTTCTGGGTATTCTTGAAAGACATGCCGAAGCCGAAGAACAGATACTCTCAGTTCTTGCCGTGACTCCAGGGAGCATTGAAGCTCTGAACATTCTTGCTTTGACATATTCATCCCGAGGCAGAGATGATGAAGCTGTGGCAGTGTTGCAAACTGTTCTTTCGAACAACCCAGGCCACCTGCAAAGCAGACTTGGTCTGGCGGAGTGCTTTTACAGCCAGGGTGATATGGAATCTGCTCTGCAGAATTACAGGCTTTTCATAACCGATGTTCAAGACACGGTTGGAACTTCCCGTATAAGGCTGAGAATTCAGGAACTGGAGGATCTTTGTGATTAAGCCAATTGTAAGCACTATTGTTGTTGGTGGTATTCAAACCAACTGTTATGTGGTGAAATGTCCAGAGACTGGAGCTGTGCTGGTTATTGACCCCGGTGACGATCATGCTTTGATAGAAAAAGGGTTAACCGGAATTGACACAATAATCTATACGCATGGTCATTTTGATCATGTAGGTGCTTCCGCCATACTTATTAAGCGTTTTGCACCTGAAACCATGATTCACCGGTCAGATGCTGATGTAATGGCTTCTGCAGCGAGCCATGGAGCGGAATGGGGATTCAATATCCAGCAGCCTCCACCACCGGATAGATTTGTGAAAGAAGGGGACAGTGTAGCGGTGGGCAAAATGACTTTTCTCATAAAACATACACCGGGCCACTCAAGGGGGTCCATCTGCATCGAAGGTCATGGTCTGCTCTTTTCCGGTGATACTCTTTTTGCTGGTTCTGCAGGCAGGACAGATCTTCCAGGGAGTTCTCCTGAGGAAATGAGAAACACCCTGAAAAGAATAGCAATGCATTTTGACAGCAAGCTGGTGGTATACCCGGGTCACGGTCCTGCAACGACAATGGAGGATGAGAAGAGAAAGAATCCATTCCTGAAGTTATCATGACCCCTTGCAATATTGTATCAACCTCTTAATAGTTACCAAGGTGGTTGCTGCTGAAAGGTGAATATGTGATCAAAGAAGTCGCAATGGAGAAATTGAAGAAGGTTGAAAGAAGAATTGCCTTTGTTTCTACTCAGACCACCGGGGTTCTCTCTACCGAACTGTCTGAGGCACTGAAGGACATCAGATCCATCCTTGCTGAACTGACTCCCGAGAAAGAGTTATCCGGTGTCTCCTCTGCGGTTCTCTTTGTTGACGATGAAGAGATAATCCGAAGAATAGGAACACAGATACTTGAAAGGGAAGGGTACAGGGTTTTTACAGCCTGTGACGGTATAGAAGCACTGGGCATTTACGAGCAGAATAAAAACATAATTAAATGTGTCATTCTGGATCTTGCCATGCCGAGGCTTGATGGTATGCAGACATTCAAGCAGTTAAGGCGGTCTGTCCCTGAGCTTGGCATCATTATTACAACCGGTTACGGTGAAGATGAAGTAAGGAAACGCTTCGGAAGCCTTAAACTCCAGGGTTTTTTAAGGAAACCGTTCAGTGCGGGTTCTCTCTCGAAGATGGTAAAAGAGGCCATCGGTTTTAGCACAAACCCGGAGGGGTAGCCATGTCCATTTCCATCTCCATTTCAAAAAGAATGAACCCGGACCCCGAAGAAGATTTTATAAACGAAACATTTTTGCAGGTTCTTTCTGACCAGAGAATATGTGCATTTATTGCAGCGAATGAAACGGGAAGAATTGTAAGTGTTAATGAAATGTTATGTACTGTTCTCCATAAAGATCAATCTCTAATCACTGGAACTACTGTTGAAATGCTGCTTAACGAGATTGCTGGTGCTGAAACTGAAATCATGCAAAGGCAGTTTAAAGCAGAAGATTCACTATTGTACAGTATTTATTCTTTTAAACATAGTGTTTCTTCTGAAGAATTGAAGCCTATTGATGGCGCTGCCGGATCAACCCGGAGATCGCCTGATGAGAATGAGATTAGATTTCGCGCAATTACTGAAACTGCACAGGATGCTGTAATTATTATTGATTCGGATAGCAGAGTCTCTTTTTTCAACTCTTCAGCTGAATTGATGTTCGGTTACAACAGATCAGAAACCATTGGTCAGAAACTCCATCATCTGATTGCTCCTGAAATCTACTGGGAAATGATAGAAATGGGTTTTAAGCAGTTCAGGGAAACAGGCGAGGGTATTATGGTTGGCCGGGTGGTTGAAATGGAAGGTAGACGGAAGAATGGGTCAGTTTTCCCTGTGGAACTATCCGTTTCTTCTTTTTTCATGAACGGTGGGTGGCATGCAATTGGCATGTTGAGAGACATATCTGAAAGAAAAGGAATAGAGCTGGAACTGATCGAGGCCAGAGAAGCGGCATTGAATGCAGCCAGAACGCAATCGGAATTCCTTGCAAATATGAGTCACGAGATAAGAACCCCTCTGAATGCAATAATTGGAACTACCGATCTGATGTTTGAGACAGAGATAACTTCATCACAGAAAAAGTTATTGAGGTTAAGTCGGAATGCAAGTGATAATCTGCTTAATCTTGTTAACGATATACTTGATATATCCAAAGTTGAGGCCGGCAGAATAGAATTGGAAAATATCGTATTCGATCTGTACGAAGAATTTGAGAAAACTTGTGAAACTCTTTCGTTGAGAGCTCATGAGAAAGAACTTGAATTTGTATGCAGAATTCATGCAGAGACACCTCGATGGGTAATGGGAGACCCTTCAAGATTGAAACAGGTTATTATTAACCTTATAGGCAACGCCATTAAATTCACATCACATGGTGAAATTACCGTGGATGTCAGGCCTTATGATGAAGGCAGGATCAGTTTCTCTGTAACTGATACCGGAATTGGAATTCCTTCGGGTAAAGTAGAGTCTATTTTTATGAGTTTTACCCAGGCGGATTCATCACATACCAGAAGATATGGCGGGACTGGTCTGGGTCTTGCCATATGCACCAGGCTTGTTGAACTTATGGGAGGAAGAATTTCCGTTAGCAGCCAGTTTGGTTCCGGAAGTACTTTCTCTTTTTTCTGTGATCTTCCTGAAGCAGATTCAATCAGTCTACCGGACAAAACAGAGCAATGTGATCTTTCCGGTAAACACATACTTGTTGTTGACGACAATGAGAATAACAGGATGTTTGTTAAAGAGTTTCTGGAGAATAACGGGGCCTCAGTGGATCTTGCAGATGGAGGAATTACAGCGCTTGGCATGATCCATGATGCAGGGTACGAGGCAATTATTCTTGATTACCTTATGCCCCAAATGGGCGGACTTGAAACAGCAGAGAACATGAAAAAGGATTCAATCGAGACATCTGCAATTATCATGATGCTTACTTCTAATAACAGTGATGAGCAAATAAGGAAATGCAAATTGCTCGGGATCGAAAACTTTTTGTATAAACCTTTACGGATGAGCTACCTGCAAAAACAGATAATGAGCACCATAGATGGCCTGGTTGTTCCTTCTGATACCGGTAGTTATTCAAGGGGAAGAAAGTACCCCATAGAGGAAAAGCATCTGTCTTTGCTTCTTGCCGAGGATTCACCGGATAACAGATTCCTGATCCTGAAGTATACAGAGGCGTTTCCATGGAAGATCACAGTTGCTGAGAATGGTCGCGAGGCAGTGGATCATTTTTTGAATGAGAGATTTGACCTGATACTAATGGACATGCAAATGCCTGTTATGGACGGATATGAAGCTACTCGATCCATAAGATCACATGAGGCCATGACTATGGGGGAGCATACACCTATTGTAGCTCTTACAGCTCATGCGTTAAATGATGAAGTAAAGAAATGTCTTGATGCCGGTTGTGATATTCACATTTCCAAGCCGGTAAGAAAAAGGGATCTGGTTGAGAAGCTTGATGATTTAATCAGAATTATGGGCCCCAGAGAGGGTACTCCTGATCTTGCAGAAGATTTACAGGAGTTAGATGCACCTGATCCAAACCCGACTGAAGTGGCAGAAAAGTCTTCAGGTAACGTTGCCCAGGGTACTGTTGCCTACGTTCCTGAAGATCTTGAACCGCTTATCCCAGGGTATATGGCAAACAGACGAAAAT
>JAOZLN010000031.1:4363-13873 GCA_029934845.1 Candidatus Sabulitectum sp. | reverse complement strand
CCCAGCTGTCAAGATAGCCGAGCTCCGGGTCAAACTTGTGTATTTGGCAGCCGATGGAATCTGTTGCCCATACATTTCCGTGATAGTCGATCTCGACGTAATTAAAGAAACTTCCACCGCAGTCAGAAAGCTCTGCTGTGGCTGTCACCTCTCCGTCAACCAGCTTTGTAAGAACTGTACCGTTATCTGTAACAACCACCTGGCATGCAGCGTGACCATTGGTGTATTCACCGTACCCTGTGGCTGCAATACCTCTGGGTGAATTTACCGATACGATCACAGGACTCTGGTCAGATGCAGACGAGTACCTTGAAACGGTTCCCGCTGCTCTGTCTGTAACCCAGATGTATCTGCCGTCCAGTGCAACATCCCATGGTTCAGAAAAGCCTTCAATGAAAGTATCCGGAGATATTCTCTGACCGGATCTTTTCAAAACAGCAACCCGGTTGTTTCCAGTATCAGCCACATAGATAGTACCTGCGGTTGTTGCAGCAATTCCGTGTGGAGAAGAAAGTTCTTCCGGACCACTTCCCCGACCTCCATAAAACCCCAGGGCATACATGGATGCATTGTAAATTATGTGCCCTGATCCGCTGTTCACACCGTAAACAGCAAGTTCATCATCGTCACTCGGGTCAGAGGTGTCCCAGTCGCTTGGAAGCACAGCAGCAATGCCCTGTGGATCATCAAACTGGATCATACCGCCCAGCAGCATAGTGAGTTGCTCCTGGCCTGCTCTGTAAATCCCCATGCAGTGCCCGTATGGTGGGAAAACTATTGTTGTGTTCTCATCGTGATCGGTGGTAAAACCGGAGCCGATGATCATTGCGATCAGAAAGAAATTCATCATCTTATCCTTCCGTATATCCAGGCGGAACGCTGTACTTTCTTTGCATACATTCTTGTTTCTCTATAGGTGATCTGTTCAATGTAAAGTTCCTGATCAGTATTATCAAATCCGTGCATGTCCACCCACCTCGAAGCATTTCCCGGCCCTGCATTGTATGCCGCCAGAAAAAGAGCAGGGTGATCATATCTTCTTGCCTGTGAATTTATGTACAGGCTGCCGTAAAGTACTGAATTCTCCGGATTGAAAAACTCTTCAGAAGAGAGCCGCGGAAGCCCGTTCCACCTTGCAACATCGCCTGCAGTGGCCGGCATGAGCTGTATAAGCCCTGCAGCCCCTGCGCTGGAAATAACAAACCTGTTGAAATAGCTTTCTTCCCGCATAATTCCTTCCACATAAGAATGATCAAGTGTCATGGTGTCTGTCACGGCACTCACCAGTTCTTTATAGGGCGCCGGGAAATACCATCCCAGCAGGCTGTCAGGAAGAATACCCATGTGGGAGTCTCTGTATTCCGTATCCATCGATCTCATTAAGGCAATGGCCCTGCCGTGTTCTCCCAGTATCCCAAGAGCTACTGCGTTACTGCCGCTATCGCCTTCTCTGCCTGCAAAGAGCATCTCAACAGCTGCGGTTCCATACCCCAGGCTGAAAAGTTCCGCTGCAAGGGAAAGCACTCGATCGTTCTGAAGAACAGGGCTTACAACAGAAAGAACAAGATCATCCTGCATTCCAAGCCTTTCAGTTGCAAGCATTCCATAGAACTCCCATGGATGAGCATGTGCCACCTGCTGAAGCAACTCTATGCGTCCCTCTGCGTTACCCTGTCTTTCCGCGTACCTGGCTCTCCAGAAAAGCATTTCATCAACCCAGTGGCTGTATGGGAACTGTTCACAACCGGCCTGCCACAAAGAATCCCCGACTGCACCCCTGCCGTTCATGTAAAGGCAGAAGCCCCCTCTCCAGTGGCCTCTGGCGTCTCCATCCCAGGCTCCGGATGCCCTGAGACTGGCAAGGTATGCATCAGCAGCCTCTGCCCAGTTCTGCTCGCTGTCGAAGTACTTGCCTGAAAGATAGGAAGCCTCGCGGGCTGTTGGATGAAACGGGAAATCCTGTGCAAATCTGTAGTATGCTCTGTAAGCAGCCGTGTTCTGCCTTCGGGCGCGAAGCGACCTTGCATTGAACAAAGCAGCCCTTGCTCTAAGTTCAACAGAAGCATCGTATGGGATTGAGGAGCACAAAGCCTCAAGCTCTGTATACCTGTTGGCATTTAACAGCTGAGCCATCTGAATACCACACGAGAATGATGAGTCATTCCTGGCATCAGCAATTCCACTGACTGTCTGGCTCAGCCCGCTGGCAATAAGAACATCTGCAATTTCCCAGTCGACCCTGTCGGGCCATCTGGACGCGATCACCCTGGCTGCTGTGTTCTGTGCAGCTGTTCCCATAAGCAGCTGCCAGTACGAGTAGTTTCCCAGCCCTTGAAACTTGGCCCGAAGAGCCAGAAGCCGCACGCTTGAATCGCTGTTACCGGAAGGGTCAAAAGTCTTTATTGCGTCGTCCCACCAGTTGCCGGAAGAAGTGCAGGTTGCCTCCAGTTCCGAAAGAACCCGGGTTCCCACAGTAACAGGCAAATACTTTACATCGGAAGCTGCCAGTTGAAGCTGCCCCACTGTTATGCCCGCAGGTGCCAGCAGAAGCCTTGCTGCCCGCTGCCCAAGGTGTGACGGCACAGGAAGTGACAACACAGAAGGCATCAATTCCAGATCGTCCCTGTACAGCCAGCCCAGAAGCAGAACATCGTCAGCAGGAACCAGCTCTACCGCTAATTCTCGCGCTCGGCCCAGATCAAGAACAGAGATCTTCCACCCGGTCAGGTCTCCCCAGCCACTTGATTGAAGACTGTCCAGCACTGCAACGCACCGCGTTGTCATTCCTCTGCCGTTGTAGGCTCCCACAAATCGCCAGAGTATATCCATTCTTCCATGTTCAGAAGGATCCATTCTTCTTAAAAGTCGAACTGCCTGATCCTGAGCTCCGTTCTGCAGAAGAGAATCAACCTCATAAAATGCAGATGGAACAGTGTGTACCATGGAAGAACCAACTGACGTGTCGTCATTCACCACTCGACATGAAGAGCCAGCAAACAGAAATGCAAACACTGCAACGCTTCCGATCAATAGCCCCGGATTAGAAGAAGTTATTCTGCAAGCCAACCGGGTAACCGAAAACCCCTGTTCACATCGCTTTCTCTTCACAAAACACTCCGATCATGTTAATCAACAATGTCAATATCTCTCATCAGCTCTGTTTCAAATTCTTCTGTAAATAGTATGTTGCCTCTTCCATACTCTGGCATTTTGTAATAATTGCAATGTTATGCCCCCAGGGAATCTGTGTTATTGGGGCAACAGGCTGTTGCCCAATTGAAACTTCTTTTGAATAAAACAAAAAACAATCTCCTTGTCGACTCATATACTCTTAATGCCTGAAGTGTCTGACAGCTGTGAATACCATAGCTATGCCGTGCTCATTGCATGAAGCTATAACCTCTTCGTCACGGATGGAACCGCCTGGCTGAATAATAGCTTTAACACCGGCTTCAGCAGCCTTGTCAGGACCATCACGGAACGGGAAGAAGGCATCGCTTGCAAGCACGGAACCTGAAAGATCGTTATTCTCACGGACCGCCCTGCGCACGGCAAGATCAAGGCTTTCAATTCTGCTTGGCTGCCCTATACCCACCCCGAGGGTTCCTCTGCTGTCTCCTATAACGATGGCGTTACTCTTAACGCCTTTGACAACTTTCCATGCAAGATCAAGAGCCACCAGCTCTGCTGCTGTTGGTTTTCTTTCTGTGGCAACAGTCCATTCAGAAGCAGCCTCTAAAGAAAGGTCCGGCTCCTGAACCAGCAGACCGCCCCATATGGACCGAAGAAGCAGGGCTTTGTCTGTTGCAATTGGCATTCTAAGTATTCTAAGATTCTTTCTTTTCTGCAGCCTGGCAAGAGCATCTTCACTGAATTCAGGAGCTATTACTATCTCAAGAAAAATACCTTTAAGCTTTTTCACCAGTTCCAGATCAACAGCTGTGGTACAGGCCAGAATACCTCCGTAAGGGGATACCCTGTCAGCTCTGAACGCATTCTGGAACGCTTCAGAAACAGTTTCGCCACAACCCACACCACAAGGATTCCCGTGCTTTGCCAGAACAACGCAGGGCACCCCGTCTACAAAGTCGGCAGCTATTGAACAGGCAGCGGATGCATCAAGATAGTTGTTGTAGCTTAATGCTTTGCCGCCAAGAACCTCTGCACTTCCAAAGCCTTCCTTCGGCCACGAAAAATGAACTGCTGCTTTCTGATGCGGGTTCTCACCGTAGCGAAGGGCCGGGGCGATTCCCTCTTCCAGTTTCAAAGAAACATGCAGGTCGTATGCAGAGGTAATGGAGAATGTTCTGGATGCCATTTCACGCCTGAACACAAGATCATCCTGGCCATCTTTAATGGTTTTCAAAACATATGGAAAAACATCACAACCGGTAGCACTGATCACCTCATGCCAGTTTTTTGCCGCGCCCCTGGCCATTGTAGGGCCTCCAATATCAACAAGCTCTATTGTTTCTCTTGAAACCGGATCTAAATCTCTGGCTTTATAAAACGGGTAGAAGTCAACCGCCACAAGATCAAAAACAGGCTTGCCTTCAAGCACCCTTGATTCCCTGGCCTCTCCGTCGGCAAGAATAGAGGCGTGCAGCTCTGGATGAAGTGTTTTAACCCTGCCGCCAAGTATGGAGCTAATACCGGTAAGCTCTTCTGTGCGGCGGACTGAAACACCGGCTTTTTCAATAACATCAGCAGTTCCACCTGACGCCCACAGTTCCCAGCCAAGACCAGAAAGCCCCATGGCGAAGTCTTCAAGCCCGTCTTTATTCCAGACACTGATAAGTGCAGTTCGTTTATCTGCTTTCATCAAGCCACCCCCTGGCATGGTAATAAGGGATCGGTTCTCTCTTATGGGCACTGCTGGAATTCAACCGGGCGATCCGCTCTGCAGCCCCTGCAGATACACTGTCAGATCCCTGAGTAAAGTACCTCTTTATTTCGTTATAGGTAACGCCCATTTCATCTTCATCACTCTGATCAACCCACAACCCTGCTGATGGAACCCGGACCACCATCCACTCCGGCAACTCAAGGTATCTGGCGAGTTCACCTACTTCATCTTTCCACAGGTCAGCTATGGGAAGAAAATCAGCTGCGCCGTCTCCCCACTTCGTCCAGTATCCTGTTTTAGTCTCTGAAAGATTTCCAGTTCCGGCAACAAGCCTGTTCCCGGAGTGGGCATATTCCATGGTCATTCTAAGTCGTGCTTTCACATTTGCAAGATTCAATACATCTGAGGTATCCAGAGATGCTGCTGTTACAAAGACATGGAAGATCGGTGAAATATCAATTTCCTTTACCGTAATACCAAGATGCTCTGCTGTTCTGTGTCCGTCTCTGGTGTCGGCTTCAATGCTTTCGCAGGGCATCACCAGACCAAGAACATTCTGGGCCCCCAGGGCACGAACGCACAACGCAGCCGTAACTCCCGAGTCGATCCCTCCACTAAGCCCGATAACAACTCCGTTCACTCCTGCACTTTTTACGCGCTCTTTTATCCATTCGGTAATCATGCCGGTCAATTCTGCATAGATCATTCAGTATCCTCCGGTGCCTCTGCAGGCAGCAGTGAAAGTCTTCGTTCAATAGGATCGGCTTTTTCCACTGAAACAAAAATTCCCGAGCCAGGGTGAAGATCACCTGTAATGAAATGTCTGTATTTTTTCAGTGCACTTACATGCAACAGCCCTTCAACAGGCACATCGAGAAGACGGATAAACAGTCCAAAATCTGTTTTGTCGCGAATAACGCCCTCAAATACCTTACCAGTTTCCCCGGCAAGATAAAGCAGAGCCATAAGCTCGGTTGTTGCTCTTTCAGCACCGGCAGCACGTCGTTCAAGCCCGGAACACATTTCACCAAGGGTAGACATGGTTTCAGAACGCACCGGAACACTTCCTTCTTCATAGGCAGTAATGGCCTGGTGCACCACCAGATCAGGATATCTGCGGATAGGGCTGGTGAAATGCATGTAGTTTCTGAGAGCAAGACCGTAATGCCCGGAATTTTCCGTAGAGTATATAGCTTTCTGCATTGATCTGAGTACAGCATCCCTGATTATGGGATACAGAGGGGTTCCTTCTGCTTCCTTTACGGTTTTTGACAGTGCTGACGCACGGGGAGAAAGCTGGCCCGGCATCTTGAACCCGTAAATAGAAAGGATCCTTCGCAGTTTCTCTGACGCCTCTGGAGCCGGGTCACCATGCACTCTGAAAAGCACATCAAGCTCCAGCCATTTGCAGAACTCGGCAACTGCACTGTTGGCCTCCACCATAAAATTCTCTATCATGCGGTGGGAAACATCATCGGAAACCCTTTCGAAACCACACGGGAACCCTTCATCGTTGAACCGGGTTCTAAAATCTGATGCACCCAGATCCACAGCTCCCCGGTTCTCTCGAACCTTGTCAAGCAGTGTGTTCAGCTCTGCGAATTGATTGAATACTTTGTCCAGTTCAATGTCTCCGGAAGAATTGCCGGAAAGAATGGCAAAAGCCTCTGTGTAGTTCAACCTCCTGCGGGATCTTATCTGTGAGGAGAAAACGCTGAAATCAGTTCGTTTCCCGGAGGAATTGTAGCTGATAAGCACTGTTTTTGTAAGTCTGTCCTGATCGGGTTGAAGCGAGCAGGCACTGTTTGAAAGAATCTCCGGGATCATTGGTATTACCCGGTCGGGAAGATAAACGCTGGTTCCTCTTCTCATGGCCTCATTATCCACCAGTGAATTCGGTGGAGCATATGCTGAAACATCGGCTATATGAACCCCCAGGCGGAATCCGCCCTGAGGAAGTGTCTCAATCGAAATTGCGTCATCAAAATCCCTGGCGTCCACAGGATCAATGGTCAGTGTATAAACATCCCTGAGATCCTTCCTGGAACTATGGGGTACTGGTGAAATACACACAGCATCAGATTCGCGCTTCACTTCTTCGGAAAAATCTTCAGGAAGCTGCATATCGATACATACTGAGTCTATGAGAGCTCCGGGTGTGTTGGGTGAACCAACAGTTGACAGTGCTTTAACCTTTATGGAACTCCGGCCGTACTCTATATCGCATCCTATAAGATCACCCTGCCTGATTTTCTCTTCACCGGGATCAAGAGGAATATTACCATTGACCTTTGGATCAAGAGGATCAAGAAACCAGTTCTCCCCCCGTTTTCTAGCAATACCTGCGATTCTCTTTCGAAACCGTTTCAGTATATCGATCACTCTGCCGTTGTATCCACCACTGTGCAGATCAGGTTCAAGAAGACGGATGATGGCAACATCTCTGTCAAGAGCTCCACCGGTATCGTTCTTCTCGATAACAATGCGTATGGGATCCGGCTCTCGAGTGTAAAGAGTTGCAGAACCGTCGGAACGCATTCGTATAGTTCCAACTTCCATGCCAAGGGTTTTAAGAGTTGCATATCGACCCTTGCCTGCATGCCATATAAGCCCGGCCTGCATCAGAGCCTCCACAGCTCCTGTTCTGTCCTGCACGTCAGGAAGTCTGCTGTTTATCGCCTGCATGTTCAGGCGCTCGCCTGAGGCAGACAGCAGGCGTAACAGTTCTCCGGCATTGCTATCCAACAACAAGAGACACCTCCCCTTCATTCTCGGTCCAGTTTTCTATTACAAGTGCCATTCCCGCAGCAAAAGCAAGACCACCGGCGGTGGCCAGAATGGAAGCACTGTTCTCTTTTCCCGGCATGTAAGCCTGACCTGCCCCTTCAGGTCTAACCCATTTAAGCCCGATCCTTCCTTCTGAGGATGAGCCACTGACAGTTCCGCTGCCTCCAAGGGAAACAATTGTCCAGGCAACCATACCGATAAATGCTGCAGCGGCATGTGAAGGGCTTTCTGTGACAAGCGGAGAAGCGATATCAATTCCACTGAGCCCTGTTGAATCAATGCTTCTTCCACATGCTGCCTTCAAAAGAGTCAGGCATATATTTACAGCATCGTTGTTAAATAACAAACTGCCATTATCTGGGATCGCAGCCGCAATGCCCCGAAGAAAGTCTACCACAGAGCCTGTTGCAGATCTTGCACCTGCTATTTTGGGCTCAACTTTTTCAAGGTCTGGCAAAAACATCCCTGCAAGGTCCAGATTCCCCAGCACTCCCACCATAAGATTATTGGCATTGTGAAGATAGTATGGAAGTAAAATTCCCAGAAAAGTGCTTCTAAAATAATCCGGACTGGCTGAGTACGCTGCACACTGCAAAAAATTCTGAGTAAGCTCTGCATTGAATCTTTCTTTGCAGTTCACTGCATACATCCCTGGAGACAGCTCACTGAACTGAACAGGCGACTCAATTTCCATAAATACTGGTTTATCGGTCATTCTTATTCCTTTCATTCTTTCTGGCTTCCAGGCGGGTTCTTTTCCACCGCTCAAGCTCCTGTGATATTCTGGCTTCCCGCCCTGAATCTGAAGGCTTGTAAAACTGTATTTCCTTCATACCGTCAGGAAGGTTGTTGTGTGTTACAATACCACCATTCTGCTCATGGGCGTACTGATAGCCTTTTCCATATTCCAATTTTTTCATCAAAGCGGTAGGCGCATTCCGCAGATGCAGCGGAACCCGCAGACTTCCCATTGATCTCATGGTTTTCAGCACTTTCTTCCATGCGGCATAAACACTGTTGGATTTGGGAGCCAGAGCCATGTAAACCACGGCCTCTGCAAGGGCAAGATCACCCTCGGGAGAACCCAGAAATCTATATGCATCCACAGATCTCATTGCGATCGTAAGGGCGGAGGGATCCGCAAGACCTATGTCTTCTGAAGCAAACCTGATCATTCTTCTTCCTATGTAAAGCGGGTCTTCCCCGGAAGCGATCATTCTTGCCAGCCAGTAAAGAGAAGCATCCACATCGCTGGACCTCATGGATTTGTGCAAAGCACTTATAAGATTATAGTGTTCCTCGCCGGAGTTATCGTAAAGCAATGGCGCAGCCTGAACAAGATCTGCTGCCATCTGTCCCGAAACAACCCCGGAGCCGGCAATTCCCACAAGCTGCTCCAGCATATTCAAACATCTTCTGGCATCACCATCGGCCGCAGCTGCCATAACTTCCATTGCTTCTGCACTGACAGAAGAAGCACATTTATTACGAAACTTATCACTGGAAACAATCCGTTTAACCATTTCAACAAGATCAAAGGCCTGAAGAGGTTCAAGAACATAAACCGAACATCTGCTTAAAAGTGGAGCGTTCACATGAAAAGAAGGATTCTCGGTTGTTGCTCCCACAAGACGAATTGTTCCATCTTCAACATGGGGCAGAAAGGCATCCTGCTGACTTCGGTTGAAACGGTGTATCTCGTCAACAAAAAGCATTGTGCCCTGACCTGTGTCACGGCGAAGAGCGGCTTCAGCAACGATCTTTCGAACATCCTTCACACCGCCTGTCACCGCACTGAAACGAACAAAGTGTTCCTCTACATGATCTGCAACAATAAGAGCCAGGTTGTAATGGAATCCAGAGGGTCCTTCATCCTT